>NZ_JBPQTW010000226.1:0-10787 GCF_051386535.1 Streptomyces sp. URMC 127 | reverse complement strand
GGCCGGCCGCGGGGGAAGGTCCGCGGCCGGCCTGCGCGACCGGCGTGCCGGGGGACGCACGCCGGGGCCGGTGGGCGGGTCAGCCCAGGAGGGTGCCGCCGGTGGCGTCGATGAACGCGCCGGTGATCCAGCGGGCGTCGGGGCCGGCGAGGAAGGCGACGACGTCCGCGACGTCCTGGGGCTCGCCGACGCGGTTGAAGGCGGACAGGGCCGCCATCTGCTCGACGACCTCGGGGATGTCGAACGCGGGGTTGCCGTTGCGGGTGATGCCCGGCGCGACGCTGTTGACGGTGATGTTGCGCGGGCCCAGGAGCTTCGCGAAGTGGCGGGCGAGCTGCTCGACGGCGCCCTTGGTCATCGCGTAGGCGATCTCCTCGGGGTTGGCCACGCGGGTCAGGCCGGAGGAGATGTTGACGATGCGGCCGCCGTCGGGGAGGTTCTTCAGGGCGCGCTGGATGATGAAGAACGGGGCCTTGGCGTTGACCGCGTAGAGCCGGTCGAACTGCTCGGGGGTGGTGTCCTCCGCGGCCACGCCGCCCATGACGCCGGCGTTGTTGACCAGGATGTCCAGCGTGGTGGTGCCGGTGCGCTCCTTGAGGCCCTGCTCCAGGCCGAGGAAGAGCTCGTGGACGTCGCCGGGGACGCCGAGCTCGGCGCGGACGGCGAAGGCGCGCCCGCCGTCCTTCTCGATCGCGGCGACGACCTCGGCGGCGGCGTCCTCGTTGCTGGTGTAATGGACGGCGACGAGCGCGCCCTCCTTGGCCAGGCGGATCGCGGTCGCGCGGCCCATGCCGCGGCTGGAGCCGGTGACCAGCGCTGTCTTGCCGGTGAGGCTGCCCATGTCTGTTCTCCCGTTCGTGGCTGGAGTGGCTGGAGCGGTTGTCTGGTGCGCCGGTTCGCCGAACCAGCGGGTGAGGGCCCGGGTGAGGCCCTCGGTGGGCGCGCCGCCGGCCGGGGCGGCCCAGACCACGTGGCCGTCGGGGCGCACCAGCACGGTGGTGGCACCGGCGGGGGTGCGGTCGGTGGGGCGGGCCGTGACGGTGCGGACCAGGTGGGACCACGGGGCGGCGGCGGAGCGCAGCTGCTCGCCGTGGCCGGGGTTGCCGGTGAGGTCCAGCAGGAGGCCGCCTCCCGGCCGCAGCAGCGCCGTCGTCGTCTCCTCGGCCGGGTGCTGCGGGTCGCCGGTCCGCACCGGCCAGTGGGGCAGGCGCAGTCCGAGCAGCGGGTGGTCGCCGGCACCGACGTCGTAGCGCACGTCGAGGCCCGAGATCATGCCCGCGAGGTGGGCGCGGACCTCCTCGTGCCCGTCGATGAGCTCGCCCATGACGTCGCGGGCGGCGTCCACCTCGGGCCCGCCGAGCAGGAGCAGGGCCTGGGCGCGGATGTTGCTCAGGGTGCGCTGTCCGACGGCGTGGCGCTCGCTGTGGTAGCTGTCCAGGAGGCCGTCGGGGCCGCGCCCCTGGACCTGGGCGGCCAGCTTCCAGCCGAGGTTGAAGGCGTCCTGCAGGCCGAGGTTGAGGGCCTGGCCGCCGATGGGCATCTGCCGGTGGGCGGCGTCGCCGGCCAGGAAGAGGCGGTAGTCCCGGTACTGCGCGGCCTGGTGGGAGGCGTCGGTGAAGGCGTTGGCCCACAGCGGCGTGCCGCCGGTGATGTCCTCGCCGGTGACGCGCTTCCACGCGTCGGCGACCTCCTGGAACTCCACGTTCCCGCTGCGGGGTTCGGCGGTGCTGCCGAAGTCGCAGACCATGACGCGCGTGACGCCGTCGGGGCGGCGCGCGGCGATGGCCAGCCCGCCGGGCAGCCGCTCGAACCGGCGGTTCGGGATGTCGATGCCCGCCACGTCCGCGCGCAGGAGCTGCCGGCGGGCGCCGGCGCCGGGGAAGGCGAAGCCCCCCAGGCGCCGTACGGCGCTGTTCTCGCCGTCGCAGCCGACGACGCACTTGGCGCGCAGGTGTACGACCCCGCCGTCCGTGGCCGCCTCGGCCTCGGCGTGGTCCCCGGTGACGGTCAGCCCGCGCAGCTCGTGGCCGCGCAGGATGACCGCTCCCAGGCCGGTCGCCCATTCCGCGAGCAGTTCCTCGGTGCGGATCTGCGGAACCTTCCACTGGCCCGGGTAGGGCGTGGGAAGGGTGAGGTCGAGCGGGAGTCCGCCGAAGTGGCCCCGGGTCTCCTGCGGCACGGCGCCGAGGCCGTCGAGCAGCCCGCGGCTGTCGAGGATCTCCATGGTGCGGGCGTGCAGGGTCGAGGCCCGGGACTCGGTGGTGGGCTCGGTGAGCTGCTCGATCACGACGACGTCCGCGCCGGCCAGCCGCAGCTCACCGGCGAGCAGCAGCCCGACCGGTCCCGCCCCGACCACGATCACCTGGGTTTCCGTGTACGTGCGGGCCATGGGTCAGGCCCGCTGCTCGGCGTAGGCCTTGGCGTGGCCGAGGGTGGCGCGGCTGTTGGTGCTGAGGGCGGTGTGGACGTACTCGCGGGCCTCCGCGACGCCGGCGTCCGGGCCGAGGATCTTGGTGATGTTCTCGGTGTTGAGGACGACGGTGTGCTGCGAGGAGGCGGCGACGCCGTCCTCGTTCTCCGCGAAGGTCCAGTAGCCCGTGTGCAGCGTCATCAGCGCCGGCAGGGTGACCTGCTTGTACGCGATCTTGTGCGAGGGGAAGGTGACGCGGAAGGACTTGGTGGTGTGGGTGGAGCCGTCCTTGGCGCGGGTGTCCATCTCCAGGGTCTGCAGGCCCGGGGTGTCCTCCTCCAGGCGGACGGTCGCCACGTGCGGGAGGCGCTCGGACCACAGGTGCGCCTCGTTGATGAAGTCGTAGACGTCCTTGGCGGAGCCGTTGATCTGGACGGTGTCCTCGAAGGAGAAGGTCACCTCTTCGGCGGCGTGGGCGAGTTCGACGTTGGTCTTGAGGGCGGCGAGCTCGGAGCGGGAGTTGCGGTCGACCGCCTCGTCGATCCAGGCCAGGCCCTCGGGGTCGTCGTCGATCGCCCGGTAGTCGTGCAGCAGGCGGACGCGGGAGGTGGCGTCGTCCAGCGGCTCGATGATCCAGGTGCCGCCCATGGAGGCGACCGGCGGGGTGGAGACCTCCTGGCGGAAGGTGATCGTGAGGGCCTGCTCGTCCAGGGTGCGGTACGACGTCCAGTTCTTGGCCTCGCCGTTGGCGGTCGCCCAGATGCGGATGCGCTCGGTGGACTCGCCCTTCTCCAGGTGGTCGACGTAGATGGTGGGCGGGAAGATCCGCGGCCAGTTGGCGACGTCGGCGATCAGGCGGTAGACGGCGGCGGCCGGGGCCGAGATCGTGATCTCGTGCTCCACCTCGCGCAGGCCGGTCTGCGACATGCTGGTTGCTCCTCGGGTGACGGTGCGGGTACGGGGGCGCGGGACGCCGGCGGGGCTAGAAGTTGCCCAGGCCGCCGCAGACGTTGAGGGCCTGCGCGGTGATGGACGCGGCCGTGTCCGAGGCCAGGTAGCCGACCAGGCCGGCGACCTCCTCGGGGGTGGAGTAGCGGCCGAGGGGGATCTTGGACTGGAACTTGTCGAGGATGGCGTCCTCGGAGGTGTCGTAGGCGGCGGCGTAGCCGGCGCGCACGCGCTGGGCCATCGGCGTCTCGACGTAGCCGGGGCAGACGGCGTTGACGGTGATGCCGGTCGGGGCGAGCTCGTTGCCGAGGGCCTTGGTGAAGCCGACGACGCCGTGCTTGGACGCGGAGTACGGGGCGCCCAGGACGACGCCCTGCTTGCCGGCGGTGGAGGCGATGTTGATGATGCGGCCGCGGCTCTTCTCGCGCAGGCCGCCGGTGTTGAGGACCTCGCGGGTCAGGCGGAAGACGCTGTTGAGGTTGGTGTCGATGACGTCGTTCCACAGCTCGTCGCCGATGTCGGCGGTCACGCCGCCGCCGCTGCGGCCGGCGTTGTTGACCAGGACGTCGACGGTGCCGTAGCGGGCGACGGCGGCCGCGACGAAGGCGTGGACGGACTCCCCGGAGCGGACGTCGAGGGTGGTGCCGTCGACGTCCAGGCCCTCGTCCTGCAGCTGCTTGACGGTGGCGGCGACGTTGTCGGCGTTGCGGGCGCCGATGAAGACCTTGTGGTTCTGCGAGGCCAGGAGGCGGGCGACGGCGAGGCCGATGCCGCTGGTGGCACCGGAGACGAGGGCGACGCGCTGCTCGTGCTGCGACATGGTGGGTGGCTCCAAGAGTGGGGACGCGGCAAGGGCGTCCGGAAGCGTGGAAAAAGAGGGGCGCGGGCGTCCGCGCGGGGCGTCAGGCCGCGGCGGACTGCAGCAGGTCGTTGACGTGCGCGACCAGGGCGCGCGGGGTGCGGTTCTCGGCGAAGGCGTCGTCGTCGAAGGCGATGCCGTACTCGCGCTCGATGCGGCCGCCGGTCTCCAGCAGGGCCAGGGACTCGTAGCCGAGCTCCTCGAAGTCGGTGTCGAGGATGTCGCTGTCGAGGTCGACGCCTTCACCGGCGCCGGCGCCCTCGAGGAGGATGCGCTTGAGGTCGTCGAGGGCGAACTCCTGGTGGGACATGCGGGTCCTTTCGTGGAACAGGTGAGTGAGGGGTCGGGGCGGCGGACGGCGCTGTCCGCCGCGGGGGCCTAGTCGGCGGCGCGGACGACGACGGCCGAGTTGAAGCCGCCCTGGCCGCGGGCGACGACCAGTGCGGCGCGCACCGAGGCGGTCCGGGCCTGGCCGGTGACCAGGTCGATGCCGTACTCGGGGGCGAGCGTGACGTTCGTGGTGGGCGGGATCAGGCCCTCGCGCATGGCCAGGACGGCGGAGACCACGTCCACCGGCGCGGCGCCGGAGTACAGGCGGCCGGTCATGGTCTTCGGCGCGGTGACCGGGACGCCGCCGGGTCCGAAGACGGCGCTGAGGGCGTCGGCCTCGATGCGGTCGAGGTCGGGGCTGCCGGCGGCGTCGGCGAAGACGACGTCGATCTGCCCGGGCTCCAGGCCCGCGTCGGCCAGGGCGGTCTCGATGGCGCGGCGCAGACCGCTCTCGCGGCCGCTGCCCGGCTTGGGGTCGAAGGTGGCCCCGTAGCCGGCGATCTCGCCGTAGACGTTGGCGGCGCCGCGGGCGCGGGCGGCCTCGGCGTCCTCCAGGATCATCAGGGCGCCGCCCTCGCCGGGCACGTAGCCGCTCGCGTCGGCGTCGAAGGGCAGGTAGGCGCGCTCGGGCTCGTCGCTGGTGCTCATCCGGCCGCCGGCGATCTGCGCGACCCAGCCCCAGGGGCAGATCGAGGCGTCGAAGCCGCCGGAGAAGATGAGCTTGCTGCCCTTGCGGATCTGGCGGCGGGCCTGCGCGATGGCGTCCAGGCCGCCGGCCTGGTCGCTGACGACGACGCCGCTGGGGCCCCGCATGCCGTTGCGGATGGAGATCTGGCCGCTGTTGACGGCGTAGAACCAGGCGAAGGACTGGTACGCGCTGACGTACTGGCTGCCCTGGCTCCACAGCTTCTTCAGCTCGTTCTGGCCGAACTCGAAGCCGCCGGAGGTGGAGGCGGTCACCACGCCCATGTCGAACTCGGGGATGTCGCCGGGCTTGACGCCGGCGTCCTCGAAGGCGCAGTCCGCGGCGACCAGGGCCAGGCGCGTCATCCGGTCGGTCTGCGGGATGAGGCGACTGGGCAGGTGGTCCTCGGCCGTGAAGTCGTGGATCTCGCCGGCGAGCCGGGAGGGGTACTGGGCGGCGTCGAAGCGGGTGACGGGCCCGATGGCGTTCTTGCCGATCCGGGTCGCCGCCCAGAAGTCGTCGACGCCGAGCCCGTTGGGCGTGGCGACGCCGATGCCGGTGATGACTACCTTGGCGGTCACGCCAGGCTCCTCTCGGGACGGGCCAGCACCATCGCGCTCTGGAACCCGCCGAAGCCGCTGCCGACGGTCAGGACGGCGTCCGTGCGGTGGTCCCGGGCGGTGAGCGGGACGTAGTCCAGGTCGCACTCGGGGTCGGGGGTGTGCAGGTTGGCGGTGGGCGGCACCACGTTGTTCTCCATCGCCAGCACCGAGGCGGCGATCTCGATCGAGCCGATCGCGCCGAGCGAGTGGCCCACCATGGACTTGATGGAGCTGACCGGGGTGCGGTAGGCGTGCTCGCCGAGGCTGAGCTTGAAGGCGGCCGTCTCGTGGCGGTCGTTCTGCTTGGTGCCCGAGCCGTGCGCGTTGATGTAGTCGATGGACTCGGGGTTCATCCGCGCCTCGTCGAGGGCGACGGTGATGGCCTCGGCCATCTCGCGGCCGTCGGGGCGCAGGCCCGTCATGTGGAAGGCGTTGCAGCGCGAGGCGTAGCCGGCGATCTCCGCGTAGATGCGGGCGCCGCGCTTCTTCGCGCTCTCCAGCTCCTCCAGGACGAAGCAGGCCGAGCCCTCGCCGAGGACGAAGCCGTTGCGGGTGCCGTCGAAGGGCCGCGAGGCGTGCTCGGGGTCGTCGTTGCGCGGGGTGGTGGCCTTGATGGCGTCGAAGCAGGCCATCGTGATCGGGGAGATCGGGGCGTCGGTGGCGCCCGTGATCATGATGTCGGCGGTGCCCTCGCGGATCAGCTCGACGGCGTGGCCGACGGAGTCGATGCCGGAGGTGCAGCCGGTGGAGACCACCGTGGCCGGGCCCTCGGCGCCGGTCGCCCAGGCGACCTCGGCGGCGAAGGAGCTGGGCACGAAGTGGTTGTAGAGGTGCGAGGGCGCGTAGGTGTGGTCGACGAGGTCGAGGCGGCCGTCGTTGCTGACGACGCGGTACTCGTTGTCGAGACCGGTGGTGGCGCCGACGGCGCTGCCGATGGTCACCCCCGCGCGGTACGGGTCGAAGCCGGCCAGGTCCAGGCCGCTGTCGGCCAGGGCCTCGCGGGCCGTGACGACGCCGAACTGGGCGGCGCGGTCCATGCGCCGGATCTCCTGGGGCGTGAGCCCGTGCAGCTCGGGGTCGAAGTCGGCCTCGGCCGCGACGCGGGAGCGGAACGGCGAGGGGTCGAAGAAGGTGATCCCGCGGGTCGCGGTGCGGCCCTCGCTCAGCAGGCTCCAGAAGTTCTTGGTGCCGATGCCTCCGGGGGCCAGCACTCCGATTCCAGTGATTACTACCCGGCGGCCCACTAGTGGTCGCCTCCCATCGTGTCGGCGGACGGCTTCACTTGGCGGCCGTCCAGGAGTAGAAGCGGGTGGCCATCGCGTCGGCCGGCGAACGCCAGGTGGCCGGGTCGTAGGCCTCGATGAAGGGCTTGAGGTCCTCGCTGATGCCGATGAAGCGCGGGTCGCTCTTGGCCTCCTCGATCAGCTGACCGCCGTTGTCGTTGTCGAAGTCCTGCAGGTGGAAGTACAGGCCGCGGTACGAGAAGAGCTGACGGCGGCGGGTGCCCATGCGGTGGGGCATCTCGGTGGCGTCGAACTCGCCGAAGAGGCGGGCGACGTCGGCGCTGGAGCCCGGCTCCATGCGAGCCACGATCAGGGTGCTGTGCATGAGGGTGCTGTCTCCTTGGACAAGGGGCGTGCGGGGCGGTGGGGGTGACGGCCGGGAGGTGACGGCCGGGAGGTGACGGGCTGGGCGTCAGGCGCCGAGCGGGCTGCCGAACCAGCGCTCGAGGGCCATGGTCAGGTCGTGGTGGCTGCCGGGCGCGGCCCAGGCGATGTAGCCGTCGGGGCGGACGAGCACGGCGGAGGTGCCGGCCAGGCCGCTCGCGGCCGAGACGTCCTGCGCGGTGGCCGTGACGATGTCGACGCGGTCGGCCCAGCCCGCGGCGCGGGCGCGCAGCGTGGCGTTGTCCTCCAGGTCGAGCAGGACGGGCCGGGCGGCGCGCAGCAGCTCGGTGCTGCTCGTCTCGCGGCCGGCGGCGGTGCGCAGGGCCAGGCGGGGCATGCGCTTGCCGAGCAGCGGGTGGGTGCCGGTGCCGACGTCGTACGTGATCTCCAGGCCGGAGACCATGCCGGCCAGGTGGCGGCTGACCTCCTCGTAGCCGATGAGCTCGGTCAGCACGTCGCGCAGCGGCTGCACCTCGGGGCCGGAGAGGAAGAGCAGGCCCTGGGCGCGGGTGTTCATCAGCAGGCGCTGCCCGACCGGGTGGCGCTCGCCGTGGTAGGTGTCGAGCAGGCCCGCGGGGGCCTTGCCCTTGACGACGGCGGCGAGCTTCCAGCCGAGGTTGACCGCGTCCTGGATGCTGGTGTTCATGCCCTGGCCGCCGGCCGGCAGGTGGATGTGGGCGGCGTCCCCGGCGAGGATGATGTTGCCGCGCCGGTACTCGGTGACCTGGCGGGTGGCGTCGCCGAAGGAGGAGACCCACTCGGGCTCGCCGTGCGAGATGTCGGTGCCGGTCAGGCGCTTCCAGGCGGCCGCGACCTCGTCGTACGACGGGGGCGTGGTGCGGCGCTGCGGCGGGGTGCCGCGCTCGCAGACGATGATGCGGGTGATGCCGCCGGGCAGCGGGCCGACCATCACCATGCCGCCGGGGAGGGTCTCCCCGATCATGCGCGGTTCGAGGTCGAGGCCGCGGACGTCGGCGAGGAACATCTCCATCGTGGCGGCGGTGCCGGGGAAGTCGAAGCCGGCCGCCTTGCGGACCAGGCTGCGGCCGCCGTCGCAGCCGACGAGATAGCGGGCGGTGAGGGTGTGCTCGCCCTCCGGGCCGCGCACCGCGACCTCGACGCCCTCGCCGGTGTCCTTGACGGAGAGCAGCTCGTGGCTGCGGCGCAGGTCGGTGCCCAGGCTCGTGACCCACTCCTCCAGCACCGTCTCGGTGTGGGACTGGGGAACGGACTTGGCGGCCTGGTGGGCGCCCTCCAGGACCCCGAAGTCGACGGGCAGGCCGCCGAAGTGGCCGACGTTGCTGGTCTCGACCTCGCCGAAGCGGGAGAGCAGACCGCGCTGGTCGAAGATCTCCATGGTGCGGGCGGTGAACCCCAGCCCGCGGGATTCCCCGGTGCGCTTCGCGAGCCGCTCCAGGACGATGACCTCCACCCCTGCGAGCCGCAGTTCGCCGGCGAGCATGAGCCCGGCCGGACCGGCGCCTGCGACAATCACCGCAGCGTCCATGGACCTCTCCTTGCAGTTGGTTTTTCCTTGGCGGAACCGCATCGGCGGCCGGATGCCGGAGGCAGCACTCCGGCGGCTTTCGGCATCAGCGTCTGCAGCTTTCCCGTCATGGGTCAAGATGCGGTTTGATGCGGTTTCTCAAAGCTCTGGTGAGAAACTGTCAGAGAATTGCAAGGTCCGCTCGCGGGAGCGATTACTTTCGCCTTTCCCTCGCTGCGGCCGCTTTCCGGCGCCGCGCGACCGGGATTTCCCGACAGCTCTGCGGACGTTACGAAAACTATTCTTCACCCCTGCCCTGCGGGTCAAGTGCCGTTTGTTCAGGGGAGTGTGAACTCATGTCAGCGAATGGCAAGATCCGCTGTGGTCCCGTAAAAGAACGCGGATTCCGGCCCCTTCTCGGGCAGACTCGCGGCCATGGCCGTTGCCGTATCGGCCGTGTCCGCCGCAGGCGCGGACGGCTCCCGCCGGGGACTCTCCCCGCGGTTGAGGACGGCCCGGAACGTAATGGGGGAAGAGACATGCAGGAAGTGAACGGGGCAGTGACAGGCGGCCCTCGGCGCGTGGTGCCGTGCCGCGGGGCGGGCTGCCGGGCGCGGGAGGCGGCCGGGCGCGGCCGGCAGCACCGGCGCTCCGCGGTGGCGCCCGCGCTGCTGTGCGCGGCGTGCCGGGCGCGGCTGGGCCTGGAGCTGATGCGGCTGCCCGGCCTGTACGAGGAGTGCGCGCTCGCGCTGGGGGCCTCCGGGCCGCGGCGGGAGAAGGTCTCGGGCGGTCCGCTGCCGGGCATGCCCTTCAACGCCACGGCGGCCGACGTGCGGGCCGCCGTCATGGGCGTGCTGGGCGCGTGGGCGGCGCTCGTGGTCCAGGAGCGGGGCGCGGCCGCCCCCCGGCGGGACGCCGCCGCCCTCTCGCGCTTCCTGCTGCAGCACGTGGGCTGGCTGGCCGCGCACCCGGCGGCCGGCGAGTTCTCCGAGGAGGTCGCGCGCGTGGTGCGCAGGGCCCGGCGGGTCATCGACCCGGACGCGGCCCGGCAGGTGGCGGTGGGCGGCTGCGTGGAGCCCGGCTGCACGGGGTCGCTGACCGCGACGGTACGGGCGCGGGCCCCGCACGAGCCCGCCGAGATCACCTGCGACGCCGACGCCGCGCACCACTGGCTGGGGCACCAGTGGCTGCAGCTGAGCCGGCGCGCGGCCCGGCCGGGGACGCGGTGGATCAGCGCCGCGGACATCGCCCGGCTGTGGGGCATCGCGCCCGGCAGCGTCTACCGCCACGCCAGCCAGTCCCAGTGGCGCCGCCGGACGCGGGCGGGCCGCACGTACTACCACGAGACGGACGTCCAGCGGACGCTGGCGGCGCGGGGAGCGGAGCCCGCGGGCAGCGCGGTGAGCTGAGCCCAGCGTTTAGGGGCGCCCTGGGAGCCGCCACGGCGGGCGCCCTCCACCAGCCCTGGGCTCGCCCCCTTCCTTGCGCCGCGGCAGCGGGCGCCCGTAACCCCCGGGCGCGGGGCGCGCCCCATTCCCTCCGCCGCGACGGCGATCGCCCCCACCGGGCAGCCCGGCGGTGCCGAACCGGCCTCAGGTCGGCACGGCACCGCCGGCATGCACCGCGGGGGCGGGCCGCCGCTGCGGCGGAAGAGGGGGTGCGGGCGTCCTTCCCCCCGCGGCGGGCAAGGGCTCGCGGTCACCGCGCCGCACGCGTCGAAGGGCCGGTACGGATCCCGTACCGGCCCTTCTTTGGCTGCGGGGTCGTGTCAGACGCGCGCCGTCTCGATGACGTGGGGGG
>NZ_JBPQTW010000225.1:0-10858 GCF_051386535.1 Streptomyces sp. URMC 127 | reverse complement strand
CGCGACGGCCGCCGCCGAACCGGTGACCGGGTAGGCGGGTGACTCGGCGGGGTTGAGCGCCTCGATCAGCACCTGCGCACCCACCGCGTCCGCCGCCTCCGCGGCCCGTACGAGGTTCTCCAGCGCGAGCGCGTCCTGGGCCCGCGGGTCGGCGCCCGCAACGCGGTTGCCGTACAGGGCGTTGAGCGACGTGCACCCCAGGGAGGCGGCGAACCCCGCCGCCACGCCGATGTTGGCGCGGAAGCGGGCGGACTCCTCCCCGGGCACGGAGAGGGCGCCCCGGTCGGGCCCGGGCAGCTGCCCGGCGTAGAAGTTCAGCCCCACCAGCCGCGTGCCGGCGACGTCCAAGGCGCGGCGCAGGGCGTCGAGTTCACGGTCCGCGGGGACCGGCGCCGCGGGCCAGGGCCACCACATCTCGACGGCGCCGAAGCCCGCGGCGGCCGCGGCGGCGGGCCGCTCCAGGAGCGGCCGTTCGGTGAAGAGCATGGAGAGGTTGACGGCGAAGCGGTGCCGGGCGAAGGCCATCCGCACCCCCTTCTTTCGTATAGCGGAAAGATAATTTTGTTTTACGGAAGCGTGCAGCCGTTCCCGCTTCCTGTCAAGGCGGGTAGGTTGACGGTCGTGCGATTGCGAATGGAGCTCACAACCGAACCGTTCGACCTCGACCGGGTGCCGCCCCACGCGGAGGCCGCCCGGGACGCCCTGCGGGGCGCCGGCCTCGACACCGTCGACGTCGGCCCCTTCGGGAACACGGCGGAGGGCGCGGGCGCCGCCGTCCTCGAAGCCCTGCAGCGGGTGCTGAGCGCCTCGCTGGAGGCCGGCGCCACCCGGGTCTCGCTGCAGGTCAGCGTGGTCGGCGAGGAGGGGGCGCCGTGAGCGGGGAGGCCGTCGCCGACCCGTTCCGGGCGGCGGTCGCGCCCCTCGTGGACGCCATCGGCGGGGAGATGGTCGAGCCGGAGAGCGCGGCGGACGGCGACGTGGTGCTGTCCTGGGAGGGCCGCGAGGTCGTGGCCGTGCGGCTGCCGCACCTGTCGGCCTCGCTCGGCGGCATGCTGGCCGGCCTGGAGCGCCGGTACGGCGGGCCCCTGGCCGGACTCGACCGCAGAACCAAGCAGTCGGTCGTGCGCACCCTGGAGGAGCGCGGCGCCTTTTCCCTGCGGCACGGCGTGGAGACCGTGGCCGCGGCGCTCGGCGTCAGCCGCTTCACGATCTACAACTACCTCAACAGGGAAGGCGGTTCTTCAACAAACTGTTGACGCGGCGTTCGCCGGGGCGTTAGCTATGCGCAGTCGTCAGCTTGCGCAGCCCGTCACCGCCCCGGAGGCGCCCGTGACCCCGAGCCCGACGCCGGGACTCTCCCGGTTCAACGCAGCCGAGGACGGCGCGGCCCGCGCCGCTCTGCGCGCGGTCTGTGCCAGCGGGGCCTGGGTGGACGCCGTCCTCGCCCGGCGCCCCTATCCCGGCGCCGAAGCCCTCCTCGCCGCGAGCGACGCCGCCACGGCCGCCCTGTCCACGGCCGCGCTGGCCGAGGCCATGGCGGCGCACCCGCCCATCGGGCGCCCGGCGCCCGGCGATCCGGCCTCCGCGCGCGAACAGCGCGGCATGGCGCAGGCGCCGCCCGCCCTCCGGGCCGAGATGCTCGAACTGAACCTCGCCTACCAGCGGAAGTTCGGGCACGTCTTCCTGATCTGCGCCACCGGGCTCGGCGCGGCGCAGATGCTCGACGCGATCCGGCGCCGGCTCGGCAACACGCCGGAGCGGGAACGCGAGATCGTGCGCGGGGAACTCGGCAGGATCAACCGCATCAGGCTGGAGCGGCTGATGGCCGGCAACCCGTATGACCAAGCCGGTCCGTACGGCCAAGCCGGCCCGTACGGCCAAGGCGGCCCGTACGACCAGGACCGCCCCGACCGCCCCGACCGCCCCGACCGTCCCGGACAAGGAGGCACCCGCCCGTGAAGCCCACCGCCTCGGTGTCCACGCACGTCCTGGACACCGCCGCCGGCCGCCCCGCCGAGGGCGTCGCCGTCGAGCTGTCCGCGCGGAGCGCAGACGTCACCCCGTGGACGGTGTGCGGCACCGCCGTGACGGACGCGGACGGGCGGTGCGCGGGCCTCCCGGAGCCGCCCGGAGGGGCGGCGCACGTACGGCTCCGCTTCGACGTCGCCCGGCACTCCCCGTTCTTTCCCGAGGTGACCGTGGCCTTCGCGGTCGTCCCCGGCGAGCACCACCACGTACCGCTGCTGCTCAGTCCGTTCGGCTATTCCGTGTACCGAGGGAGCTAG
Organism: Streptomyces sp. URMC 127; assembly: GCF_051386535.1. Classification (NCBI taxonomy): domain Bacteria; kingdom Bacillati; phylum Actinomycetota; class Actinomycetes; order Kitasatosporales; family Streptomycetaceae; genus Streptomyces; species Streptomyces sp. URMC 127. Next base: position 8,573 of record NZ_JBPQTW010000225.1, on the reverse strand, counting down.
CACCGACCATGCCCACCGTTCTCGGCCAGAACCAGTACGGCAAAGCCGAAACCCGCGTCGTCCGGGTCACCCGCGAGGGCGCCGTCCACCACATCCGGGACCTCAACGTCTCCGTCGCCCTCTCCGGCGCCATGGAGGACGTCCACACCAAGGGCTCCAACGCCGGCGTCCTGCCGACGGACACCACCAAGAACACCGTCTTCGCCTTCGCCAAGGAGCACGGCATAGGGTCGGCCGAGGAGTTCGCCATGCGGCTGGCGCGCCACTTCGTCTCCGGGCAGGAGACGATCGGCACCGCCCGGATCCGCGTCGAGGAGTACGGCTGGGACCGGATCCCGACCACGGGCAGCGCCGCGCACTCCTTCGTCCGCCGCGGCCAGGAGACCCGCACGGCGCAGGTCACCTATGAGGGGGAGGGCGAGCGGTGGCAGGTCCTCTCCGGTCTCAAGGGCCTCGTCGTCATGAACACCACCGACTCCGAGTTCCACGGCTACGTGAAGGACCGCTACACCACCCTTCCCGAGACCCGCGACCGGATACTCGCCACCGAGGTCAACGCCTGCTGGCGGCACGCCCGGCCCCGCGAGGGAGCCGGAATGGAGGGGCCGGGGCCGGACTGGGACGCGTGCTACGAACGGGCCCGCGGCCACCTGCTGGCCGCCTTTGCCGGCACCTACTCCCTCTCCCTCCAGCAGACCCTCTACGCCATGGGCTCCCGCGTCGTCGAAGAGGAGGCCGGCATCGACGAGATACGCCTGTCCCTGCCCAACAAGCACCACTTCCTGGCCGACCTCGGGCCGTTCGGCCTCGACAACGACAACGAGGTGTACTTCGCGGCCGACCGCCCGTACGGCCTCATCGAGGCCACGGTCCTGCGCGACGGTGCGACGGCGGCCGTCCCGGTGGACCTGACGAACCTCCTCTGAGCCTCCTATGAACCGACAGCGAGGATTCACCGTGCCCGCTCCCCCCACCGACCGCACCGACCGCTCCGACCCCACCGAACGCCTCGTCATCGAGAACTGCGCGATCGCCACCGTCGACGCCGGCGACACCGAGTACGCCTCCGGGCACGTCGTCGTCGCGGGCAACCGCATCGAATCGGTCGGCCCCGGGCCCGCGCCCGCCGGGCTCGCCGGCGTCGTCCGGCGCGTCGACGGCACCGGTCACCTGGCCACCCCCGGACTGGTCAACACCCACCACCACTTCTACCAGTGGATCACCCGCGGCCTCGCCCAGGACCACAACCTCTTCGACTGGCTCGTCGCCCTCTACCCGATGTGGGCCCGCATCGACGAACCGATGGTCTACGCGGCCGCCCGCGGCTCCCTCGCGATGATGGCCCGTGGCGGCGTCACCACCGCCGCCGACCACCACTACGTCTTCCCCGACGGGGCGGGCGACCTGCTCGGCGCCGAGATCCGCGCCGCCCGCGAGATGGGCGTCCGCTTCCACCCCACGCGCGGCTCGATGGACCTCGGGAAGTCCGACGGCGGCCTGCCGCCGGACTTCGCGGTCGAGAGCACCGAGGACGCGCTCGCAGCCACGGAGGAGGCCGTCGACGCCCACCACGACCCGTCGTTCGACTCCATGCTGCGCATCGGCGTCGCGCCCTGCTCGCCCTTCTCCGTCACCACCGAGCTGCTGCGCGAGGCCGCCGCGCTCGCCCGCCGCAAGGGCGTGCGCCTGCACACGCACGGCTCCGAGACCGTCGAGGAGGAGCAGTACTGCAAGGAGAAGTTCGGCATGGGCCCCACGGACTACTTCGAGTCCATGGGCTGGCTCGGCGACGACGTGTGGATGGCCCACTGCATCCACATGGCCGACGCCGACATCGCCGCCTTCGCCCGCACGGGCACCGGCGTCGCCCACTGCCCCTCCTCCAACGCCCGGATCGCGGCCGGCACGGCGCGCGTGCCCGAGCTGCTGCGGGCGGGCGTCCCCGTCGGCCTCGGCGTCGACGGCACCGCGTCCAACGAGTCCGGCGAGCTGCACACGGAGCTGCGCAACGCGCTCCTCGTCCACCGGCTGGCGGGCGGCGAGAAGGCGCTGAACGTACGTCAGGCGCTGCGGCTCGGCACGTACGGCGGGGCGCAGGTGCTCGGACGGACGGACGGCATCGGCTCCCTGGAGCCGGGCAAACTCGCCGACCTGGTGCTGTGGAAGCTCGACGGCCTCGGCCACGCGGGCATCGCGGACCCGGTCGCCGCGCTCGTCCTCGGCCCGCCCGCGCCCGTCACCCTTTCCCTGGTCAACGGCCGCCCGGTCGTCGAGCACGGGCGGCTCGTGACGGCCGACGAGGACGACGTCGCCCGCGGCGCGCGCGCCGAGGCCGCCCGCCTCGCGCGGATCGCGGCGGGCGAGGCCTGAGAACCCCCGGCCGAGGGGGACGGCCCTCGGCCGGGCCCGCCACACTCACCGCGCTCCGGGCGTCGTGGCCCACCACGGCGGGGCAGCGGCGGGCGCCCCGCCGCCGTTGTCGCCCGCCCCCGCGGCAGCGGAAGCGCGGCCGGGGGAGCCGCCCCGTACACTCAGGCCGCCGCACCGGCGGCGAAGGAGGCACGCCGTGGCCGCAGACGACGTCAAAGCCACCCGTACGGCCCGGAGCGCCGGCGGCGCCCGCCCGCATCCCGTCGACGAGGTCCTCCCGCCGGGCAGGCTGCTGGCCGGCGGGCTGCAGCACGTCGCCGCGAGCTACGCCGGCGTCGTCGCGCCGCCGCTCGTCCTCGGCGCGGTCATCGGCCTCTCGCCGGCCGGCACGACCTTCCTCGTGGGCGCGGCCCTCTTCACGGCGGGCATCGCCACCCTCCTCCAGACGATCGGCTTCTGGAAGGTGGGCGCGAGGATGCCGTTCGTCAACGGCGTCTCCTTCGCGGGGGTCGCGCCGATGACCGCCGTCGCCGCCGCGCAGACCGACAAGCAGGACGCCCTCCCCGTCATCTTCGGGGCCGTCATGGTGGCGGGAGCCCTCGGCTTCCTCCTCGCCCCCTGGTTCTGCAGACTCGTCCGCTTCTTCCCGCCGCTGGTGAGCGGCACCGTCATCACCCTGATCGGTCTCACCCTGCTGCCGGTGGCCTTCGGCTGGATCCAGGACGGCGGCGCCCCCGGCGGGCCCGCCCCGGCGACCGGCCTCGCCCTGGCCGCGGCCACGCTCGTGATCGTGCTCGTCCTGCGCCGCGTGCTGCGCGGCTTCCTGCGGCAGATCGCGGTCCTGCTGGGCCTGGCCGCGGGCACCCTGATCGCGATACCGGCCGGGGCGGTGGACTTCGGGCCGGTCGAGCACGCCCGCCCCGTCGGCTTCCCGGCGCCCTTCCACTTCGGCACCCCGCACTTCACGCTCTCCGCGATCGTGTCGATGTGCGTGCTGATGCTGGTGTGCATGACGGAGAGCACGGCCGACATGCTCGCGCTCGGGCAGGTCGTCGGCCGCCCCGCGGACGAGCGGACAATTGCGGCGGGCCTGCGCGCCGACACGCTCGGCACGGCCCTCAGCCCGCTCTTCAACGGCTTCGCCAACAGCGCCTTCGCGCAGAACATCGGCCTCGTGGCGATCACCCGCGTGCGCAGCCGCTTCGTCGTGGCAGCGTGCGGGGCGATGTTCGTGCTGCTCGGCCTGAGCCCCGCGTTCGCCTCCCTGATCGCCGTCGTGCCGCGGCCGGTTCTGGGCGGTGCGGGCATCGTGCTGTTCGGAACGGTGGCGGCGAGCGGCATCCAGGTGCTGCTGGGCGCCGGCCTCGACCGGGGCGACAACCTGCTGGTGGCGGCGGCCTCGCTGGGCGTCGGCATGATCCCGGTGGTCTCGCGGACGTTCTACGACGGCGCGGGCGTGCCCGAGACGCTGCGGACGCTCCTGGACTCCGGGGTGAGCGCCGGCTGCCTGACGGCGGTGCTGCTCAACCTCGCGTTCAACCACGTGGGCAAGCGGCGGCACGACAGACATGACGGTCACGACAGACACGACGCATCACCGCCCGACGTGCGTGGCGGCTAGAGATCCCGCACCGTATTTCGCGACAATAGGGCTCAAATCGCCCACCCTCGGTGCGGAGAGGGGCCCCGTCGTGGACGCCGAAGCCGAGAACGCAGCACCCGGCGGCCCCGGAGCGCCGGGCGGGCGCCGCCGCTTCGTCTTCCCCAGCGCCCTGACCGTCCTCGCGGCCGTCACGGTCGCCGTCTGGATCCTCACCTTCGTCATCCCCTCCGGCGCGTACGAGCGCGGCGCCGACGGCCACCCCGTGCAGGGCACGTACCACCGCGAACCCGCGCCCGGCGGCTTCGCGCACCGGCTCGGCGACCTCTTCCTCGCCCCCGTCAACGGCCTCTACGGCGTGCGCGACGCCGCCACCGGCGAGGTGGCGCCCGACGGCGTGGGCGCGCTCTACGGCGCCGCCGCCGTCTTCCTCTTCGTCCTCGCGATCGGCGCGTTCATCACCGTCGTCTTCGCCACCGGCGCCCTGGACCGCGGCATCGAGCGCCTCGCCCACCGGCTGCGCACCCGCGGCGCCCTGCTGATCGCGGGCGTCATGGCCGTCTTCTCGCTGCTCGGCACCGTCGAGGGCTTCGCCGAGGAGACCCTCGGCTTCTACGGGCTGATCGTGCCCCTGATGCTCGCCCTCGGCTACGACCGCCTGGTCGCCACCGGCGCGATCATCCTGGGCGCGGGCGTCGGCGTACTCGCCTCGACGGTCAACCCGTTCGCCACGGGCGTGGCCTCCGCGGCCGCCGGCATCTCCCTGGGCGACGGCATCGCGCTGCGCTTCGCGATGTGGATCGTCCTCACGGCCGTCACGATCGGCTACGTGCTGCGGTACGCGCGCCGGGTGCGCACCGACCCGGACCGCTCCCTGACCGGCTTCCTGCCGGGGGACCGGGAGCTGGCGGCGGAAGCCGCCGCGGAGCCGCCGGAGCTGACGCGGCGCCAGAAGCTCGTGCTGGTGACCGTGGCCCTCGTCTTCGCCTTCATGATCTTCTCGGTCATCCCGTGGGCGAGCGCGCTCACGGGCGAGGCCGGCGCCACGCCGTACGGCTGGGAGCTCGGCTGGTCCTTCGACCGGCTCGCGGCGCTCTTCCTCGTCGCGGCCGTGCTCGTCGGCCTGCTGGCCCGGCTCGGGGAGCAGCGGCTGAGCGCCACTCTCGTGCAGGGCGCGGCGGACTTCATCGCCCCGGCGCTGGTGATCGTCCTCGCCCGCGGCGTCACCGTCGTCATGACCAACGCGAAGATCATCGATACGGTGCTGCACGCCGTGGAGAGCACGGTGTCCGGCACGCCGCCCGTGGTCTTCGCGATCCTCGTCTACGTCGTCAACCTGCCGCTGGCCTTCCTGATCCCCTCGACCTCCGGGCACGCCACGCTCGCCATGCCCGTCCTGGCCCCGCTCGCGGGCTTCGCCGGCGTCCCGCGCGCCGTGGTGGTCACGGCCTGGCAGTCCGCGAGCGGGGTGATGAACCTGTGGGTGCCGACCACCGCCGTCGTCATGGGCGGCGTGGCGCTGGCGAAGGTCGGCTACGACAAGTACCTGCGCTTCGTCTGGCCGCTGCTGGTGCTCCTGTCGGTGCTGATCTGCGGCTTCGTGGCGCTGGGCGCCCTGATGTGAGCGGAGGTCAGCCCCTCGGCGTGCCGACCGGCCCGTGAGTGGTGGTCAGCCGGTCAGCAGCTCGTAGGCGGGCAGGGTGAGGAACTCCGCGTAGTCCTCGTCCAGGGCGACCTTCAGCAGCAGGTCGTGGGCCTGCTGCCAGCGGCCGGCCGCGTACGCCTCCTCGCCCAGCTCGGAGCGGACCGCGGCGAGCTCCTCGGCGGCGACCGTGCGCACCAGCTCCGCCGTGACCTTCTCGCCGTCGTCGAGGACGACCCCGGCGGCCGTCCACTGCCAGATCTGCGAGCGGGAGATCTCGGCGGTCGCCACGTCCTCCATGAGGTTGAAGATGGCGACCGCGCCCAGGCCGCGCAGCCACGCCTCGATGTAGCGGGTGGCGACGGCCACGGCGTTGCGCAGGCCGGCCGCGGTCGGGCGGGCCTGAAGCGAGTCCACGGCGATGAGCTGATCGGCCGTCACGCGCACGTCCTCGCGCAGCCTGTCCTTCTGGTGCGGGCGGTCGCCGAGGACCGCGTCGAAGGAGGCGCGGGCGACGGGCACGAGGTCGGGGTGGGCGACCCAGGAGCCGTCGAAGCCGTCGTGCGCCTCGCGGTCCTTGTCCGCCTTGACCTTCTCGAACGCCGCCTCGTTGACCGCCGGGTCCTTGCGGGAGGGGATGAACGCCGCCATCCCGCCGATCGCGTGCGCGCCGCGCTTGTGGCACGTGCGCACCAGCAGCTCGGTGTAGGCGCGCATGAACGGGGCCGTCATCGTCACGGCGTTGCGGTCGGGCAGGACGAAGCGGGGGCCGCCGTCGCGGAAGTTCTTGATGATCGAGAAGAGGTAGTCCCAGCGGCCGGCGTTGAGGCCCGAGGCGTGCTCGCGGAGCTCGTAGAGGATCTCCTCCATCTCGTACGCGGCGGTGATCGTCTCGATGAGCACGGTCGCGCGGACGGTGCCCCGGGGCAGGCCCGCGTACTCCTGCGCGAAGACGAAGACGTCGTTCCAGAGGCGGGCCTCCAGGTGCGACTCGGTCTTGGGGAGGTAGAAGTACGGGCCCTTGCCGAGGGCGATCAGCCGGTGGGCGTTGTGGAAGAAGTACAGGCCGAAGTCGACCAGCGCACCGGGCACGGCCCGGCCGCCGACGGTGACGTGGCGCTCGTCCAGGTGCCAGCCGCGGGGGCGCACGACGACGGTCGCGAGCTCCTCGGCGGGCCGCAGGGCGTAGCGCTTGCCCCGGGCGTCGGTGAAGTCGATGCGCCGTTCGAACGCGTCGATCAGGTTCAGCTGGCCCAGGACGACGTTCTCCCAGGTGGGCGCCGAGGCGTCCTCGAAGTCCGCGAGCCAGACGCGGGCGCCGGAGTTGAGGGCGTTGACGGTCATCTTGCGGTCCGTCGGCCCGGTGATCTCCACCCGGCGGTCCTCCAGGGCGGGCGGGGCCGGGGCGACGCGCCAGGACGGGTCCTCGCGGACGGCGGCCGTCCCGGGCAGGAAGTCCAGCCTGCCCGTACGGGCGATCTCTTCCCTGCGTGCGGCCCGGCGGGCCAGGAGCTCGTCGCGGCGCGGGGTGAACCGGCGGTGCAGCTCGGCGACGAACGCGAGCGCGGGCCGCGTGAGGACCTCCTCCTGCCGCTCCAGGGGCCCGGCGGTGACGGTGGCGGGCGAGGACGGAGCGGGTGCGGACATGGGCGGTCACTCCCTCGGGACGACGGCACGGGGTGCCGCGGACGGTGGTCTTTTCGGAGAGTAGTTTCCTTATAGCGGAAGTTCAATGGGTGGGGTGGGCCCGCGGTGTCAGTCCTGGTGCGGATCCGGCCCGGCCAGCAGGCCGAGGTCGTCCGGAACGTCGACGTCCCGCGGATCGGCCACGTCCGCACACTCCACGAGCGTGACGGCGGCGGCGTGCTCGCGCAGGTACGCACGGGCGCCGCGGTCGCCGGCGGCCGCGCGGGCCACGCCGTCCCAGTGCTCGCGCGCGAACAGCACGGGGTGGCCGCGCTCGCCCCCGTACGAGGCGGCGGCCAGGCCGGCGCCCGCCCGGTGGGCGGCCAGCAGGCGGGAGACGGCGGCGGCGCCGACGCCCGGCTGGTCGACGAGCGAGACGACGACGGCCGCGACGTCTGTCGCGGCGAGCGCCGCCAGGCCCGCGCGCAGGGACGAACCCATGCCGTCCGGCCAGCCGGGGTTGTCCACCAAGGTGCAGTGGGTGAGATCGGCGTGTACGCGTACGTCCGCGGCGGCCGCGCCCAGCACGACGTGCACCGGCGAGCAGCCGCCGTCGCGCAGGGCACGCGCCGCGTGCTCCACGAGCGGGCGCCCGCGGAAGCCGAGCAGGGCCTTGGGCCGCCCGCCCAGGCGCCTTCCGCCTCCGGCGGCGAGCAGCAGGCCCGCGACGGGTGCGGGCGGAACCGGCGTGTCGGGCCCGCCGCCCGTGGTAAGTGTCATGACCCCTGCATAGCGCATCGCTGACGACGGTGGGGCGGACGGCGCCATCACCCGTGCGTGCGACAGCCGGACTTGATTTCGCTGTGCGTATGGCGCTCTGTACGGAAAGTGGCGTTAACTGATCCGCGCGAGCGCGTAGGAGGGCGTGGGAGGGGGAGTGTCGTGGCGGAAGGCGCCGTAGTGGTGGACGAGCAGCGGGCGGGCCGTGCGGCGGCCGGGGATCCGAGGGTGAGCGAGCTGCGGGACGCGGTCTCCCGGCTCCGCCGCGCGCTCGCGAGCCACCCCGCGCCGTTACCCGACCGCGATGCGGCGGAGGAGGAGCTCGCCGCGCTGGACGCGATGGCCTGCGCGGGCCGCCCCGAGCTGTCGCGCCTGCGGCGGTCGCTGCTGCTGGTCGCCGGGGCGGTGGGGTCGGTGAGCGCCCTGTCCCCGGCCCTGACCGCGGTCCACCGCGCCGTAGACAACTTCGCACCCCCGCCGGACGACGTGCCCTCTCCCAGGGAGGGCACGTAACGACCGCGCGGGGCGGGGCCGGCACGGTCCCCCCCCCCCCGG
>NZ_JBPQTW010000224.1:0-10984 GCF_051386535.1 Streptomyces sp. URMC 127 | reverse complement strand
GCGCGGGCCGCCCGTGGACGACGACGCGGCCGTCCTTGACGTCCGCTACGGGGCTGCCGGAGGGATCGGCGAACGCGTCGGCCGCCAGGGTCTGCACCTTGATCGTGCCGCGTGCGGCGTGTATCCGGCCGTCGAAGGCGACCAGGACGCCGTGGCCGCGCAGCTCGGCCGAGCCCGCCGCCAGGAGCGCGTCGTGGAGGTTGCGCGGGCCGTCGCCGTCGGCGGCTTCGAGCGGGAGCTGGGCGCCGGTGAAGACGACGGGGCGGGGGTCGTCGTGGTGGAGGTCGAGCAGGAAGGCCGACTCCTCCAGGGTGTCGGTGCCGTGCGTGACCACGATGCCGTCGACGGCGGGGTCGGCCAGCACCTCGTGCACGCTGCGCAGCAGGGCGAGCTGGTCGCGGGTGGTCAGGCGGGCGCTGTTCACGCTCATCAGGTCGACGACCCGCACGGAGACGCCCTCGGGCACGGCGGCCGTGGCCAGGACGTCGCCGCCCCGCGCGTCGGCGGCGAAGCCGGAGCCCTGCCAGCGGCTGGCGATCGTTCCGCCGGTGCTGATGACGACGACCTGTCCCACGTGTGCCCGCCCTTCTCAAGATCAGTACGGCCGTCCACGGGGGTGGGCCGGCCGGGCAGAGGAACAATAGGACGAATCGCGCGCAATTGGTTCGCTGAAATGAGCGGGTCCGGCCGGATTGTGTGGTGGATAATTGCGCCATGGACGCGATCGACAGAAATATCTTGCGCGAGCTCCAGGAGGACGGCCGCCTGACCATCCAGGAGCTCGCCCACCGCGTCGGCCTGACCCCCTCGCCCTGCATGCGCCGCGTCCGCCAGCTGGAGCAGGACGGGGTGATCCAGGGCTACCGGGCGATCATCAACCCCGAGGCCGTCGGCCGGAGCTTCGAGGTGCTCGTCTCCATCGAGGTCAAGCGCGACCGCGAGGCGGTGGAGGCGTTCGAGGCGGCCCTGCAGGACATCCCCGACGTCATCGAGGCCTACCGCCTCTTCGGAAGCCCAGGCTGCCTGCTCCGTATCGCGGTCGCCGACCTCACCGCGTACGAGCGGCTGTGGATCGAGCGGCTCACCACGCTCTCGGGCATCACCGAGGTGAACTCGCAGATCATCATGAAGCGCGTCAAGGAGCCGAAGGGCCTGCCCGTCGGACCCTGAGCCGGTTCGGTCCCGGTGGACGCGCACGCCGATAATCGGCGGATGGACGTGATCGAGCTGCTGGAAGCGGCGGACCTGCTCGTGCCGGAGTCCGTGGCCACGGAGAACGACCTCACCGTGAACGACGTCTGGGACCACCTCGTCCACGACGAGTGGGAGGCCGCCCTCACCCTGCTGGAGGAGCTGCGCGGCGGCCCGCCCCTGCCTCCGGCCTTCTGGGAGTCGCTGGCCGGCGCGGCCACGCAGCTGCGGCTGGAGCGCAGCAGAGCCTGGTGCTACTGGCGCCTGTCCGAGAGCCGCCACGGCGTGATCCGCGCGGACCTGACCCTCCGTCCGGCCACGGAGTCCCGCCGCACCACCCCGGTTCCCGGAGCCGGGGTGCTGCAGGCGATGTGGAACATCGGGCACCGGTCACCTGCGGGAGAGATGTCGGTCAGCATCGCCTGGCTGTGGGTCGAGGACCGGCCCGCCCTCGAACCCGGCGGCCGTGCCCTCGTACGGCTCGCGCCCCTCACCCCCTCCCACTGGCGCCACCTCCGGCCCGGCCACCGGATCACGATGCACGAGGACAGGACCGTTGCGGGAACGGCCACCATCGTGGAGACGGGCCCGCCGTACGCCGGGCTGTGAGGGGCGGGCGGCGTCTCAGCCGACTGCGCCCGACGTGTCAGCCGACCGTGCCCGACGTGTCAGCCGACCCTGCCCGGTGTCTGAGCCGGCCCTGCCCGGCGTCTCAGCCCACCGTAACCTTCACGATCCGGCCCGACGCCTCGACGACGAACAGCGTGCGGCCGTCGTCGTACGCGCCGAAGCCGCGCGGGATCCGGACGCTGGTGGGCATGCGGAGCCCGGTCACCAGGGTGCAGGAGCGGCCGGTGGCCGGGTCGACCCGGATGAGTTCACCGTCGCGGAAGGACGCAACCACAAGGTCGCCGTTGAACAGGGTGAGGTCGTCGAGGAACTTGCTGTTCAGCAGGTTCGAGCTGAGGCGGGTGACCGCGGTGTGGCGCGCCGGGTCCTTCAGCGGGATGCGGACGACGGGCGACGAGGTGTCCGTGAGGACGCTCGCGTACAGCTGGTCGCCGACGATCTCCAGGCCGTTCGTGCCGAAGACGTCCGCGCCCCGCGTCCACTCCTCGTCCTTCGTCCCGTCGGGGCGGATCTTCAGCACGCCGGTGGCCAGCTCGCGGCTGATGTAGAGGTTGCCCTCCGGGTCGACGGCCAGGCCGTTGATCCCGGACAGGCCGTCCACGACCTTCTCCGGCCGCGGTGCGGCGGCGGTGGGGTCGAAGCGGACGACGCCGCCGGCCGGCGTCAGCGGGTTGACGCCGTAGTTCACGTACATCATCCCGTCCGGGCCGCGCCGGATGCCGCCGGGCCCGCTCAGCGGGAAGCTCGCCCTGAGCGTGCCGTCCGGGGCGTACCCCTCGACGCGGTGCCCGGTGACGTGCGAGACCCAGAGCGTGCCTCGGCCGTCGAACTCCATGTTCTCGCGCCAGTCGAGCAGCGGGATGCCGCCCTTGTGGAAGACGGACGTGCCGGTCCGTACCCCGCAGGCATCGAGGCTCCGAGGGGCGTGGGCGTGGGCCTGGGCGTGGGCGTCGGCGTCGGCGGGCGCGGGGGCGGCCGCTGCCGCGGGTGATGCCGTGACTGCCGTGCCGCCCACCGCGAGCGCGGCCACCGCGCCTGCTGTGACGAGCGTCCTGCGGATGCGTCTCATCGCTGTCGCTATCGGCATCAGTGTCGTCTCCCCGGTCAACTCGCCACTTCTGTACGTCATTTGACCGGAAGTCTAGAGACTCTGTTCGGTGAGTTTCCCTAGTGATCGGACGAGTGTGGAGAAGGAGGCGTTAAAGAGTCGTAAAGATTGCCGGAACCAGGCAATGTGCGATGCCTCCGCCGGCTGACACGGTGTCCTCGTCCAGCGAAGTTGTCGGTCAGGCGGGCGAGGTGCTCATGGGATTGTTTCTCGGTCTCGGCATCGGGGGGATCGCGCTCCTGATCCTCTCGCTGGTGTTCGGCGGGGTGCTGGAGAGCGTGTTCGACGGCGCCCTGGACGGACTGTTCGACGGGTGGCTGTCGCTCCCGGTGGTCGCGGGCTTCGTCTCGATGCTCGGCTTCACGGGGGCGATCGTGCTCGGGTCCACCGGGCTCGGCGCGGGAGCGGCAGCCGCCGCGGGGGCCGTCGCCGGCGCGGGAGCCGGCGGGCTGACGTACCGGTTCGGCCGGGCCCTCCAGCGCGGTGGCGGCCGGGCCCCCACCAAGGACGACCTCGTGGGTGTCGCCGGCACGGTGGTGACCGCCATTCCCGCCGGCGGCTACGGCGAGGTACTGCTCCGCCTGGCCGGTCAGCCGGTCAAGTGCGCCGCCCGGGCGGACGGGCCGCTGGGCCGCGGCGCCGAGGTGTGGGTCACGGCCGCTCCGTCGTCCACGGCGGTGACCGTGCGCGCGGTCGAGCGCTGAGCGCGCCCCCCCCGGCCCTCCGGGAGAGCCGGAGCCGTGGGGCCGCGGACCACCGGGCCGAGGAGCCGCGGACGCCGGGCCGCGGAGCCGCGGAGCCGTCCCCTTCTTCACTGCCAGTACGACCTGCCGTCCCCCGGGAGGCAGGAGAGGAGATCCTTCATGAGCCCAGTCGTCACCGCGGTCGTAGGAGTGGTGGTGCTCCTCGTCCTCCTCGCACTGGTCGTCGTCACCCGCTACAAGGTCGCCGGCCCCAGCGAGGCCTTCATCGTCACCGGGCGACGCGGGAAGCAGTCCACGGACCCGCAGACCGGGCAGGTCTTCACCGACAACAGCGGGCAGAAGGTCGTGGTCGGCGGCGGCGTCTTCGTCGTCCCGTTCGTCCAGCAGCGGTACGTGCTCGACCTGTCCAGCCGCCACATCCCCGTCGCCGTCCGCGGCGCGGTGACCCTGCGCGGCATCAAGGCGCACCTGGAAGGCGTCGCGATCGTCAAGGTCGGCGGCACCGAGGACGCCATCCGCGCCGCGGCGCAGCGCTTCCTGCAGCAGCAGGGCGGCATCGTCGGCTTCACGCAGGAAGTGCTCTCGGGCGCCCTGCGGTCCATCGTCGGCCGCATGTCCGTGGAGGACATCATCCGCGACCGCGCCGCGTTCGCCGGGCAGGTCGCGGAGGAGGCCGAGGCGAGCCTGTCCGGGCAGGGGCTCGTCCTCGACGCCTTCCAGATCCAGGACATCACCACCGAGGGCAGCTACCTGGAGGACCTCGGCCGCCCCGAGGCCGCCCGGGCCATGCAGGAGGCCGACATCGCCGAGGCCAACGCCCGGCAGGCGGCCGAGCAGGCGCGGCTGAAGGCCGAGGAGGAGATCGCCGTCGCGCAGCGCACCCTGTACCTGCGGCAGGCGGAGATCAAGGCCGAGACCGACGCGGCGGCCGCCCAGGCCGGGGCCGCCGGCCCGCTGGCCGAGGCCGACCAGCAGCAGCGGATCCTGACCGAGCAGGAGAAGGTCGCCGAGCGCCAGGCCGCCCTGACCGACCGCCAGCTCGACACGCAGGTACGCAAGCCCGCCGACGCCAAGCGGTACGAGGCGGAGCAGGAGGCGGAGGCCAAGCGGGTCGCCCGGGTCAAGCAGGCGGAGGCCGAGCGGGCGGCGGCGATCGCCGCGGCCGAGGCCGTGGCCGTCGAGGGCGCCAAGCGGGGCGAGGCTGAGCGCGCCCGCCGCGTGGCCGTCGCGGACGCCGTCCGGCAGGAGGGCGAGGCGGAGGCCGCGGCCATCGCCGCCAGGGGCACCGCCGAGGCCGAGGCGATGCACAAGAAGGCCGACGCCTTCGAGCGCTACGGCGACGCCGCCGTCCTGCAGATGCTCGTCGAGGTGCTGCCCCAGGTCGTCGGCAAGGCCGCCGAACCGCTCGGCGCCATCGACAAGATGACCGTCATCTCCACCGACGGCGCCGGCAGGCTGCCCCGCACCGTCGCCGACAACGTCGCCCAGGGCATGGAGCTCATCGGATCCACCACGGGGGTCGACCTGGCCGGGCTCCTGAAGGGCCTGACCGCGGACAAGCCCGTACGCGACGCGGCCCCGGCTCCGGCCCCGGCCGCGGCCAACGGCAGGATCCCGGTCACCGACTAGGCCGGGCCGGTCAGGACTGCGCCGGCCAGTCCAGCAGCCGGGCGCCGATCACGGCGGTCTGCAGCGTGTAGCGCTGGGCGGGGTCGGCCGGGTCGCAGCCGGTCAGCACGCGGATGCGCCGGAGCCGGTAGGTCAGGGCCCGCACGCTCAGCGACAGCGTGCGGGCCGCCTCCGCCGACACGCACCCCGCGTCGAAGTAGGCGGTCAGCGTCCGAAGCAGCGGCACGGCCCCGCCGCGCGCCTGCCGCAGCGGCCCGAGCGTGGTGTGCACCAGGTCCGCCAGCGCCTGGCGGTCCCGGGCCAGCACCGGGAAGACCAGCAGGTCCGACGCCTTCAGCACGGGCTCGTCGAAGCCCATCCGCGCGGCCAGCTCCAGGGTCGAGAGGGCCTCCTCGTACGAGTGCGCGACGCCCCCGCCGCCGCCCTTGGCCCTCCCGACGGCTATCCGGCCGCCCGCGGGGACCGCCGCGTACGCCTGCTTGGCGAAGTACGTGAGCACGTCCGTCTGGTCGCCGGGGGCGATGCAGATGATCCGGCCGTCCTTGGTCGTGATGAGGATGTTCCGGCTGCCGAACCGGCCGACCAGCGCCCCACCGACCTGCCGGGTCACCGCGTGGAAGTCGTCGTACGGCTCGGGGCCCTCGGCGACGGCCACCGCGTACGCGTGCGAGAGCAGCAGTCCGAACCGCTCGGCCCGCTCCGCCAGCCGGCCGAGGTGGCTGCGGCCGTGCAGCAGGTCGTCGACGAACTCCCGCCGGTCCGCCTCCTCCTGGCGCGCGGCCAGCCGCTGGGCCCGCTCGTACCCTTCCGCGAACGCGTCGATCGCCTGCTCCGCCGCGCCGAGCACGCGGTCGACGTCGGCCGGGGAGGTGTGCCCCGCGGGCCAGTGCCGGCGCGTGGCCGTGAGGTGGGCGGCCACGCACGAGCGCAGCGACAGCCCGGCCTCCGCCGCCTGCTCCCCGCTCGCCCGCCGCACCCCGATCTGCGCCCGGTCCGGCCGCCGCCCCGTGCCGGCCGCACCGGCCAGAATCTCCTCGTACCCCTCCAGATACGACTCCGGCCCCGTCCTCGCTCCCACGCGTGCTCTCCCTGCAGACGTCCCTTTGCCTCCCATTTACGCACAGGGGCCGGCGAGGGCCGTCCCCCGGTCAGGCGTTCCGTGGCGGCAGGGGGAGGGGCAGGCCGGGGAGGCCGTCGAGGCTTGTGGCTATGTGGTCGCGAAGCGCGGGTCGTCGCGGAAGACCGGCTCGCCCCGGCCGTGGACGCGGACGATGTTCGGCGGGCCCTGGAAGGCGCACCACATCAGGGTGATGCGGCCGTTCTCCCGCAGGTGCGCGATGGTTTCGGCGTTGCTCCCCGCGAAGCCGAGGTAGGCCACGGTGTGTTCGTCGAGACCGCTAACGAGCCGGACAGGCCCTTCGGGGAGAGGTTGACGGTGCCGTCGCCGGACAGCGGCGCCGTGGCGGTGAAGAAGACGGGCTGTGCCTCGATGAAGGCGCGGAGCCGGCCGTCTATGCGTTCGTACGTCCTTCCCATGCTGCTCATTCCCGCTTCCCGGCCACGGGCGGGCGTTCCCCCGGGCGTTGCCTAGCATGGCCCGATGGACATCTCCCGGCTTTCCGCAGACGCACGGCAGCGACGCAGCGCGGAGATCCGCGCGTTCCTGCGCTCGCGGCGGGCCCGGCTGTCGCCCGAGGACGTGGGCATGGCCGCGGGCGGCGGCGGGCGGCGCACACCGGGGCTGCGCCGCGAGGAAGTGGCGGTGCTCGCCGGAGTCGGCGTCTCCTGGTACACGTGGCTCGAACAAGGGCGTGACATCAACGTCTCGGGGGACGTCCTGGACGCCGTCGCGCGCGTGCTGCGGCTGGGCGCCGCCGAGCGCGAGCACCTGTACCTGCTGGCCGGGCTCAACCCGCCGCCGTCGCCCCCGGTGGAGCGGGAGGTCCCGCCCGGGCTCCGGCGCGTGATCGACGGCTGGCTGCCGCGCCCGGCCTACGTCATCGACCGGCACTGGCGGTTCGCCGCCGTCAACCGGGCCGCCCGGGTGGTGTTCGGGTACGGCGAGACGGACCACAGCTGCCTGGTGAGCTTCTTCACCAGCGCCCGCCACCGCGCCTCGCTGTGCCACTGGGAGGACGCGGCGCGGGAGATCGCGGGCCGGTTCCGCGCCGACGCGGCCCGCTACCCGGACGATCCGGAGTTCAGCCGGATCGCCTCCGACCTGTGCGCGGTGAGCCCCGCTTTCGCCGGGATCTGGGCCGAACACCCCGTCGGCGGCAGCACGTCCCACGGCCTCAAGGCCCTCGACCACCCGGAGGCGGGCGAGCTGCTCTTCGAGTACACCACGCTGCCGGTCGCCGACCTGCCCGGTCACCGGCTGCTGCTGCACACCCCGGCGCCGGGCACCGCCACCGAGGAGCGGCTGGCCGCGCTGCTCGGCGCACGGGAGCCGGTCGCCTCCTGAGGGTGGTGGTGACAGACCCAGGTTCAGCCGGCACTGCCGGCCGCGCGCCGCTGCGCCGAGGATCGCCGTCATGAAGCGATTCACGAACAAGACGGTCCTGATCACCGGCGGCACCAGCGGCATGGGGTTCGCCACCGCGCGCAGACTCCTCGACGAGGGCGCGTACGTCGTCATCACCGGGCGCGACCGGGCGCGCCTGGACGCCGCCGCGGCCCGGCTGGACACCGGCCCCGGACGGGTCCTCGCGGTGCGGGCGGACGTGGCCTCCCGGGCCGACCTGCAGCGGCTGATGCGCGAGACGGAGACCTGGCGCGGCGGCCTCGACGTGGTCTTCGCCAACGCCGGCACCGGCATCTTCAAGCCGAGCACCGAGCTGACCGAGGAGGACATCGACCACACCGTCGACGTCAACTTCAAGGGCGTCTTCCACACCATCCACACGGCGCTGCCGCTGCTGCGGGACGGCGGCGCGATCGTCATCAACGCCTCCTGGACCCTGCACCGCGGGCTGGCCGTCGCCTCCGTCTACTCCGCCACCAAGGCCGCCGTGCACAACCTCGCGCGGACCCTGGGCGCAGGCCTCGCCGCCCGCGGGATCAGGGTCAACTCCGTGAGCCCCGGCTACATCGACACGGAGATGTACCGGCAGGCCACCCCCGGCCCGGACGCCGACGCCCGCAACGCCGCCGAGGTCCCCCTGGGCAGCATCGGCCACCCCGACGACGTCGCGGCCGCCGTGGCCTTCCTGGCGTCCGAGGACGCCGCGTACATCACCGGTCAGGACCTCGTCGTCGACGGCGGCCTCGCCGCCTGCGTGCCCGCGGCATAACGGGCGCACGACGCCGGCGGTGTGCGCGGTCCCGGCCGTGGTGACTGCCGCGATGCTCCCGGCCCGGGCCGGCCGTCCGAGGGCCGCCGATTCGGACGTATGTACGTCGTGATGGTCTGATACGGCTACGACGTCTACGTACAGCTCTCCGGCCGTCATGAGGCCGTGCACCAAGGGGGGGATCGGCCGTGAACAACGCCGGCATCGTCATCGGGATCGTGATCTTCGCGCTGGTGATCCGCAGACAACTGCGCACCCGGCCCGTGCACGGCAAGGGCGGTGTGGTGCTGCTGGGGGTCCTCGGCGTGCTCGGGGTGACCGCGATCGGCTTCGGGGTGGCCTCCGTGGTGAAGGAGCACGCGCTCAGCGCCGTCACCCTCGCCCTGCTGGCCGCGAGCTTCCTCGTCGCGGCCGGGTTCGGCGTGGCGCGGGCCCGCACGGTGACGGTGTGGCGGGCGCCCGAGGGGCGGATGCTCCGCAAGGGGGCGCCGGCCACCACGGTCCTGTGGCTCGTCTCCCTCGCGGTGCACATCGGCCTCGACGAGTGGATCGACCACACCACCGGGACCGGCCTGCTCGGCGCCTCGACGCTCTACCTGTACCTGGCCGTGACCCTCGCCGTGCAGGACTTCCTGGTACGGCGCCGGGCCGCGTCCATGGCCTGAGGGCGCGGCGGCGGCCCGGCGCCCGTGCCGGGTCATCGCCCCGCGGCCGGAGCCCCCTTGACCGCCCGGCGGCCGGCGTTTCCGGCCGCCGGACGTCCGGGTGAAGGGCCGAAGGGCGGGGAGAGGTGGTTACTCCGGCGGAGCCACCGGCACGGACGCCCGCACGTGGTGCAGATGCACCACGACATCGAACGCGCGGCCCAGCGCGAGCCGCGGAGCCGGGTCGTTGGGGTAGCGGCCGGGGATGACGAACGTGGGACGCGCCGTGGTCAGCCAGCCGCCCACGACCGGGTCGCGGCCCGCCGGCCGCAGGTCAACGTAGAAGTCGCGGTGGCGAACCTTGTCCAACGTGTACTCGTTGCTGCCGGGCGCGGCCGGGCCGACGCTGTACGTCCCTTCGCCGCCCGTCGCCGTCCTGGCGCGGTAGTCGCCGCCGTAGAGGGTGGTGCCGACGGCCAGGTATCTGCGGCCGGCGAGCTCGCGCAGGTCCGCGCCCATGGTGACGGGGTACGCCTCGGGCATCACGGTCTCGTACGAGACGTGCCCGTCGTGGGCCGAGACCACGATCCGCTCGCCCGTCTGCCGCTGCCACCACACGGCGGTCTCGGCCATGGTCCGGTCGCGCAGGCGGCTCGCGGCCTTCGCCTGCGCGGGGTCGGTCCAGTCGACGGTGTACTCCGCGGCCATGTGCGAGAGGACGCGGGCCTCTTGCAGCACCCAGGGGTCCTTCTTCCCGGCCCCGGCCAGCAGCCGGTAGGCGGCCTGCGCGTCCTTCGCCATCGTCTTCTTGTCGGCCATCGGCAGGGCGTTGTACGCGGCCATGCGCGTGGCCACTCCGGCGGGCAGGGCGCGCAGCGCGGCGTACCGGCGGCGGAGTTCGGGCACGAGGGCGGGCTCGTTGCGCTCCGCCCAGGCGAGGATGCGCTCGTACTGGCCGGGGCCGGCGTCGGAGTAGTCCAGGCCCACGACCCGCAGCTGCCGGCCGCCGCCGCGGTTGTGCTCGCGCATCCACTCGAACAGGTGCGCCAGCTCCTCGGTGTTCAGCAGGCCGTACCCGTCCTGGAACTCCTCGCACATGATCTGCCGGACGTCGCCCCGGCCGGTGCCGAGGTACGTGTTGAGGCGGACGGCCGCCGACCAGCTGATCTCCATGGCGTACGCGGAGAAGCCCTCGGGCTCGGCCAGCCGCCGGAACAGCCGCTCCTTGACGGTGAACACGTCCTTCGAGCCGTGCGAGGCCTCACCGATGCCGACGATGTCCGCGCCCCGCGTCAGCTGCCCGAACGCCCGCAGGTCGTCCGACGGGCCGCCGGGCGCGGTGCTGCGCAGGGGATGGGCGTAGCGCTCCAGACCGGCCACCACGGCGCGGACGTCGCCGGTGGTGGCAGCGGCGGTCCCGGCTCCGGTCGCGGGCGTGGCCGCGGCCGCACCGCCGGCGGCCGGGCCCAGGAGGGCCGTCAGGGCGAGCGCCGCGGCCAAGGCCGGTGCCGGGGAACGGCGTCGTGATATGTGTGCCATGCAGTTGTTATACAGCGTGTGTTATGCGGCGTGTGTTACGGCGTGAGTTATACGGGGTGCGTTATGCGGCGTGCCGTGAATCCCGCTTGCCGGGGTGATCTCAACCGGGCTGGGATAGGCCCATGTTCACGAACGAGACCCGGCAACGGCGCATCCCGCGCCTTGTACGCTCCCGCGTGGCCCTGAGCGCCCTGACCTTACTGGCGACGACCGCGCTCGTACCCGCCGCCCGGGCGGCCCCCGCCC
>NZ_JBPQTW010000223.1:0-11033 GCF_051386535.1 Streptomyces sp. URMC 127 | reverse complement strand
TTCCAACCTTACCAGATCCGTTTTCCGTTCCGTTTCCGGTCCGAATCACTTTTCCGGCCCCCTGCTGGAGCGGGGTTCCGCCTTTCAGCTTTCGCTTTCCGGCGGTGATTCCGACTTTATCAGATCTCTCCGGTCGGAATTTCCCACCGCCGCGGAACGATCCTTCACGCTCGTGTTCGTCACGAACGTTTGGGCGTTCCCCTCGCGGTGGAGCCGTAAACCTACTGGACGGCCGCGCCCGGATGCAAATCGGCAGCGGGGCGGCCGTCCGTTCGGTTGACGCGGCGTCAGACCTCGACGACCACAGGGAGGATCATCGGGCGCCGGCGGTAGGTGTCGGAGACCCACTTGCCCATCGTCCGGCGGACGAGCTGCTGGAGCTGGTGCGGCTCCACGACGCCGTCGGAGGCGGACTTGGCGATCGCTTCCTCGATCCTGGGCACGACCGCCGAGAACGCGGCGTCCTCGATGCCGGAACCGCGCGCCTGGATCTGCGGGCCGCTCACCACCTTGCCCGTCGTGCTGTCGACCACGACGAAGACGGAGATGATGCCCTCGTCGCCGAGGATGCGGCGGTCCTTCAGCGAGGTCTCGGTGACGTCGCCGACCGAGAGGCCGTCCACGTACACGTAACCCGCCTGGACCTTGCCGACGATCTTCGCCGAGCCGTTCACCAGGTCCACGACGACGCCGTCCTCGGCGATCACGATGTGGTTCTTGGGAACGCCCGTCAGCGCGCCGAGCTCCGCGTTGGCCCGCAGGTGGCGCCACTCGCCGTGCACCGGCATGAGGTTCCTGGGCTTGCAGATGTTGTAGAAGTACAGCAGCTCGCCGGCGGAGGCGTGGCCCGAGACGTGGACGCGGGCGTTGCCCTTGTGGACGACGTTCGCGCCCCAGCGGGTCAGGCCGTTGATCACGCGGTAGACCGCGTTCTCGTTGCCCGGGATGAGCGACGAGGCGAGGATGACGGTGTCGCCCTGGACGATCCGGATCTGGTGGTCACGGTTGGCCATCCGGGACAGGGCCGCCATCGGCTCGCCCTGGGAACCGGTGCACACGAGCACGACCTCGTCGTCCGGCAGGTCGTCCAGCGTCTTCACGTCCACGACGAGGCCCGCGGGGATCCGCAGGTAGCCCAGGTCGCGGGCGATGCCCATGTTGCGGACCATCGAGCGGCCGACGAAGGCGACGCGGCGCCCGTACTCGTGGGCGGCGTCGAGGATCTGCTGGATGCGGTGCACGTGGCTGGCGAAGCTGGCCACGATGATGCGCTTCTGCGCGCCCGCGAACACCTGGCGCAGGACGCCGGAGATGTCGCGCTCGGGCGGCACGAAGCCGGGGACCTCGGCGTTCGTGGAGTCCACGAGCAGCAGGTCGATGCCCTCCTCGCCGAGGCGGGCGAAGGCCGGCAGGTCGGTGAGGCGGCGGTCCAGGGGCAGCTGGTCCATCTTGAAGTCACCGGTGTGCACGGCCATGCCGGCCGGGGTGCGGATGGCGACGGCCAGCGCGTCCGGGATGGAGTGGTTGACCGCGATGAACTCGCAGTCGAAGGGGCCCAGGCGCTCGCGGTCGCCCTCGGCGACCTCGAGGGTGTACGGGCGGATGCGGTGCTCCTGCAGCTTGGCCTCGATGAGGGCCAGGGTCAGCTTGGAGCCGATCAGCGGGATGTCCGGCTTCTCGCGGAGCAGGTAGGGAACGCCGCCGATGTGATCCTCGTGGCCGTGCGTGAGCACGATGCCGTCGATGTCGTCGAGGCGGTCACGGATCGACGAGAAGTCGGGCAGGATCAGGTCGATTCCGGGCTGCTCCTCCTCGGGGAAGAGCACTCCGCAATCGACGATCAGCAGGCGGCCGCCGTATTCGAAGACCGTCATGTTGCGGCCGATCTCCCCCAGGCCGCCGAGCGGGGTGACGCGCAGGCCGCCCTCGGGGAGCTTCGGCGGGGGACCGAGTTCAGGATGCGGGTGGCTCAAAAGACTCTCCTCACCACGCGCGCCACATGCCCTCGGGACATATGGCGCGCGTGACCTTCGTGCACTTGCAGTTGTTTGCGGTGTTCAGTTGTGAAGTCCTGGCGTATTCAGTTGTGAAGTCCGTGGGCGGCCGGCCGGGGCCGGTCCGCCGGGGCGCCGTCAGCCGAGCTGGACGCCGCCCGCCGTGAGGTCGCGCTTGAGCTGCTCGGTCTCCTGCTCGGTGAGCTCGACCAGCGGCAGCCGCACGGGGCCCGCGGGCAGTCCCTGCAGGGCCAGGGCGGCCTTGGTGGTCATGACGCCCTGGGTGCGGAAGAGGCCGGTGAAGACCGGGAGCAGCTTCTGGTGGATCGCCGTGGCCTTCGCGGTGTCTCCGGCCAGGAACGCGTCGGCCATGGCGCGCAGGTCGCCCGCGACGAAGTGGCCCGCGACGGAGATGAAGCCGACGGCGCCGACCGCGAGCTGCGGCAGGTTCAGCATGTCGTCGCCGGAGTACCAGGCGAGGCCCGAGCGGGCGATGGCCCAGCTCGTCGCGCACAGGTCGCCCTTGGCGTCCTTGTTGGCGACGATGCGGGGGTGCTCCGCCAGCCGGACGAGCGTCTCGGTCTCGATGGGGACGCCGCTGCGGCCGGGGATGTCGTAGAGCATCACCGGCAGGCCGGTGGCGTCGGCGACGGCCGTGAAGTGCCGGACCAGGCCCTCCTGCGGGGGCTTGTTGTAGTACGGCGTGACGACGAGGAGGCCGTTCGCGCCCGCCTTCTCGGCGGCGCGGGCCAGCTCGACGCTGTGGTGCGTGTGGTTGGTGCCGGCTCCGGCGATCACGTGGGCGCGGTCCCCGACCGCCTCGACCACGGCCCGTACGAGCTGGGCTTTCTCCGCATCGCTGGTGGTGGGGGACTCGCCGGTGGTGCCGTTGACGATGAGGCCGTCGTTGCCGGCGTCCACGAGGTGGGTGGCGAGCCGCTGAGCGCCGTCGAGGTCGAGGGCACCGTCAGCGGTGAAGGGCGTGACCATGGCGGTCAGGACCCGCCCGAAGGGCGTCTGCGGTGTGGAGGTCGGAGCCATGAGGGCCACGCTACTCGTTGCTCACCGTGAGGTGCCCCCTCGGGGAGTGCCAAAGGGATCCCGGCACTGCCTGCTCGGGGGTTCAAGCAGTGCCGGGTCCGTCTTTTCAGACTAGATTAAAGCCACGAAAAGCCGCAATACGGACACCTAAGCTACCGCCCCGTACGGCTTTCCGTCCTCGGCCCCGCCCCCGGGCCGTCACCCTCCCGTCAGGGGGCGATGCGGCCGTTCTTGTTGAACGCGGCGTACGTGAGCGGCATGAGCTTCGCCCACTCCGCCTCCATCTTCTCGCCGACCATCTCGATCTCGCGCTGCGGGAAGGAGGGCACGGTCGCCTGCTCGTGCTGGGTGCGCAGGCCGAGGAAGTGCATCAGCGAGCGAGCGTTGCACGTGGCGTACATGGACGAGAACAGACCGACCGGCAGGACCGAGCGCGCGACCTCGCGGGCGACGCCGGCGGCCAGCATCTCCTGGTAGGCCTCGTAGGCCTCGCGGTAGGTGTTCTCCATGACGCGCGTGGTGAGCTCGTGCTGCGCCTCGGTGCCCTCGACGAAGACGTACTTGCCGGGGCGGCCCTCCTGGACGAGCTTGCGCTCGGCGTCCGGGACGTAGAAGACGGGCTGCAGCTCGCGGTAGCGGCCGGACTCCTCGTTGTACGACCAGCCGACGCGGTGGCGCATGAACTCGCGGAAGACGAAGATCGGCGCGCTGATGAAGAACGTCATCGAGTTGTGCTCGAAGGGGCTGCCGTGGCGGTCGCGCATCAGGTAGTTGATCAGCCCCTTGGACCGCTCGGGGTCCTTGGTGATCTCTTCCAGGGACTGCTCGCCGGCGGTGGAGACGCGGGCCGCCCACAGCACGTCGGAGTCGGCGGCGCTGTGCTTGACCAGCTCGACGGTCACGTCGCCGCGGAACGTCGGCTCGGCTTCCTTGGGCGTCTCGGTGGGGCTGTCGGTCACCGGCGGGGTCCTTCCAGTTGCAGTGCTCGGGCGGCGACCAGCCTACGGGCCACCACTGACAACCGGTCCGCAAGCCGCTCCCCTACGGCCCCGCCGCGGCCGGGGGAAGTTGCCCACTGGTTGAGATTTTTCACAGAAGTCGCCGAAAACGGGCACCAGCAGGCCCGTTCGATCGTCATTACGTACGACACCACGTTTTTTCGAGGTTCCTAGGAGAGCCCTCTATGTTCCGCCGGCGAGAGCCCGTGCCGTTCGCCTTCGTCGCCGAAGCCGAGCGCTACCGCAGCAACGTCACGCCGCCGCCCCGAGAACGCGCGAGCCGCTCGCAGATAGCCGGCCGTGCGCTCGTCGGTCTGACGGTGACGGCGGGGCTGGTCGGGGCGCTGCTGTTCGGGATGCCGTCGCTGCAGCCCAGCGCGCAGGACACGCACCAGTCGCAGCGTTCCGAGGCCTCGGAAGGCCGCTGAACCGGCAGGTGACCACCGAGGGTGGGATCCGGCGCACCGACCCTGGTGTGCCCGGGTCCCGCCCTTTTCTATAGCCTCACCGGGCACAGCCATTCGAGCGTGCGTGCTGATGAGTGAGGAAACGTCGTGCCCCTGCCCTTTCTGACCGCCGAACGCGACGTCGAGGAGCTCGCGCCCGCCCCCGCCGCGGCCGTGCCGCCCGCCGGGTATGACGAGGAGGCCGGCGGGTACGGCGAAGAGCCCGCCCGCTGGCGCCGCCCTTACCGGCCCGGCCCGTGGCGCGTCGGCGTCACCGCGCTGTTGCTGCTGCTCGCCTCGTACGTGCTCTTCGCCGCGATGATCATCGCCGTGGCCGGGTCCCTGCCCGGAGCGGGCGTGGCCGTCGCCGTCGCCGTCCTGGTGATCGTGGCGGCCGTCCGCCTCGTGCGGGTCGGCGTGTGGGTGGGCGAGCGCGGCCTGCGGCACGTGCGGCTGCTGTCCGTGAAGACGGTGCCCTGGGCGGAGGTGACGGCCGTACGCATCATGCAGCAGCCCGTGCGGTGGCTGGGTCTCCCCCGCACCGTGCAGGGACAGGCGGTCGTTGTGGAGCGCGCCGGCGGTGCGCCGCTGACCACGCTCGTCACCAGCCATGGGGCGGACTTCCTCGGTCGGCCCCAGGCGTTCGACATCGCCTGCGACGCGGTGGAGGGCTGGGCGGCGGACTTCCGCCGCTGACCGGAACCGCGCGGGGCGTGAGGCGGGGGCATGAGGCGCACAGCTACGGCTCGGGCCTCATGCCCCCGCTTTCTTGGGCCTCATGCCCCCGCTTCGCGCCCGCCTCATGCGGCTGCTCCGGTGGGGCCTCATGCGGCGCCTCATGCCCCCGTGCCACGTCCGGGCCGGGCCTCATGCGGCACACTCGCGCCCGCCTCATGCGGCGCCTGCCCCGTGCCCTTGCCGGCAGTGCCGGGCAGGGCGCGCGCTACGCGTCCGCCCGTACCGGCTTGCCGTCGTGGAGGGCGATCGCCCGCTGCATGGCCTTGCGGGCGCGGGGCGTGTCCCGGGCGTCGTGGTACGCAACAGCCAGCCGGAACCAGGCGCGCCAGTCGGAGGGGGCGTCCTCCGTCTCCGCCTTGCGCTTGGCGAAGACCGCGTCCGCCGAGTCCCGGTCGATGCGGCCGCCCGGTGTCCGTACCAGTTCGTCCACGGGCAGCCCGCCCTCGGCGTCCAGCTCCCGCGCGAGGCGGTTGGCGTCGCGCGCGAACTTGGTCGTCTGGTAGAGGAACCAGGCGCCGATGAACGGCAGGACGAGCACCGCCGCACCGAAGGCGACGGTGACGGCGGTGCCCTGCCGGATGAGCATCACGCCGCGGCTGCCGACCAGGACGAAGTAGACGACCAGGACGGCGGCCAGGGCGAAGTAGACGATTTTGGCGCGCACGGTGCTCAGCCCAGGTCCAGGAAGTGTTCCAGGCCGAACGTCAGGCCGGGCGTCGCGACGACGCGCCGCGCGCCGAGCAGGATGCCCGGCATGAAGCAGCTGTGGTGCAGCGAGTCGTGCCGGATGGTGAGCGTCTCGCCGGTGTCGCCGAACAGCACCTCCTGGTGGGCCAGGAGGCCGCGCAGCCGCACCGCGTGTACGGGCACGCCGTCGACGTCGGCGCCCCGTGCGCCCTCCAGGGCCGTCGTGGTGGCGTCGGGCTGCGGGGGGCAGCCCGCCTCGCGCCGCGCGGCGGCGATGAGCTGCGCGGTGCGGGTGGCCGTGCCGGAGGGGGCGTCGGCCTTGTTGGGGTGGTGCAGCTCGACGACCTCGGCGGACTCGAAGAAGCGGGCCGCCTGCCGGGCGAAGGTCATGGTGAGCACCGCCCCGATGGAGAAGTTCGGGGCGATGAGCACACCGGTCGACGGGGAGGCGCCGAGCCAGGACTCCAGCCGCGCGAGGCGCTCCTCGGTCCAGCCGGTGGTGCCGACGACGCCGTGGATGCCGTTGCGGACGCAGAACTCCAGGTTCCCCATGACCGAGTCGGGGTGGGTCAGCTCGACCGCGACCTGGGCTCCCGCCTCGGTCAGCGTCTCCAGCTTGTCGCCCCGGCCCAGCGCGGCCACCAGCTCCATGTCGTCGGCGGCCTCGACGGCCCGTACGGCCTCGGAGCCGATCCGGCCCCCCGCGCCGATGACCGCCACGCGCAGCTTGCTCATCGTCCCTGCTTCCTTCGAACCAATCGACCAGGCGATTAAGAAACGGCCTCGTGCAGGCGTGCAGCCTGCTTGTCCTTCAGCGGGCCGATGACGGACAGCGAAGGACGCTGCCCCAGTACATCGCGGGCCACCTCGCGGACCTCGTCCGGGGTGACGGCCGAGATGCGGGCCAGCATGTCGTCGACCGACATCTGGTCGCCCCAGCACAGCTCGCTCTTGCCGATGCGGTTCATGAGCGCACCGGTGTCCTCCAGGCCGAGGACGGTGGAGCCCGCGAGCTGCCCCACGGCGCGGCTGATCTCCTCGTCCGGCAGGCCCTCCGACGCGACCTTGCCGAGCTCGTCGCGGCAGATCTTCAGCACGTCGTGGACCTGGCCCGGGCGGCAGCCGGCGTAGACGCCGAAGAGGCCGCAGTCGGCGTAGCCCGAGGTGTAGGAGTAGACGGAGTAGGCCAGCCCGCGCTTCTCCCGGACCTCCTGGAAGAGCCGGGAGCTCATGCCGCCGCCGAGGGCGGTGTTGAGCACGCCGAGCGCCCAGCGGCGGTCGTCCGTGCGCGCCAGGCCCGGCATGCCGAGGACGACGTGCGCCTGCTCCGTCTTGCGGCCGAGCACCTCCACGCGGCCCGCCGTGCGGATCGCCCGGGTGCCGGAACGCGGGGCGACCGGCACGGCGTCCGTGCGGTGCAGGGCGCCGGCCCGGTCGAAGGCGGCGCGCACCTGGCGGACGACCTTGGCGTGGTCGACGTTGCCCGCTGCGGCCACGACGAGGCGCGTGGGGTCGTAGTGCTTCTTGTAGAAGCGGGCGATCTGGTCGCGGGTGAGGGCGTTGATGGTGTCCACCGTGCCGAGCACGGGGCGGCCGAGGGGGGTGTCGCCCAGCATGGTGTGCGCGAACAGGTCGTGCACGCAGTCGCCGGGGTCGTCCTCCGTCATGGCGATCTCTTCGAGGATCACGCCGCGCTCGGCGTCCACGTCCGCCGCGTCGATCAGCGAGCCGGTGAGCATGTCGCAGACGACGTCGATGGCCAGCGGGAGGTCCGTGTCGAGCACGCGCGCGTAGTAGCACGTGTACTCCTTGGCGGTGAACGCGTTCATCTCGCCGCCGACGGCGTCGATGGCCGAGGAGATGTCGAGCGCGGTGCGCTTGGCCGTGCCCTTGAAGAGCAGGTGCTCCAGGTAGTGGGTGGCACCGTTCAGGGCCGGGGTCTCGTCGCGGGAGCCGACGCCGGCCCAGATGCCGAAGGTCGCGGAGCGCACGGACGGCAGGGTCTCGGTGACGATGCGCAGGCCGCCCGGGAGGGTGGTGCGGCGGACCGTGCCGATGCCGTTCTCGCCCTTGAGAAGCGTTTGGGTACGGGCGACGGCCCGCCCCTCCGAGGAGGTGCGGGCCGTCTTCCGTGTACTACGGGACGTCACTTGGCGGACTCGTCCTTGGTCTCGTCGGCCTTGTCGCCGTCCTCGCCCTCGATCACGGGGATCAGGGAGAGCTTGCCGCGCTGGTCGATCTCGGCGATCTCGACCTGGACCTTCTGGCCCACGCCGAGCACGTCCTCGACGTTCTCCACGCGCTTGCCGCCGGCGAGCTTGCGGATCTGCGAGATGTGCAGCAGGCCGTCCTTGCCCGGCATGAGGGAGACGAAGGCACCGAAGGTGGTGGTCTTGACGACCGTACCCAGGTAGCGCTCGCCGACCTCCGGCATGGTCGGGTTGGCGATGCCGTTGATCGTGGCGCGGGCGGCCTCGGCGGAGGGGCCGTCGGCGGCACCGATGTAGATGGTGCCGTCGTCCTCGATCGTGATCTCGGCGCCGGTGTCCTCCTGGATCTGGTTGATCATCTTGCCCTTGGGGCCGATGACCTCACCGATCTTGTCCACCGGGATCTTGACGGTGATGATTCGCGGGGCGTGCGGGGACATCTCGTCCGGCGTGTCGATGGCCTCCATCATCACGTCGAGGATGTGGAGACGGGCGTCGCGGGCCTGCTTGAGGGCCGCGGCCAGGACGGAGGCCGGGATGCCGTCCAGCTTGGTGTCGAGCTGGAGGGCGGTCACGAACTCCTTGGTGCCGGCGACCTTGAAGTCCATGTCGCCGAAGGCGTCCTCCGCACCGAGGATGTCGGTGAGGGTGACGTAGTGCGTCTCACCGTCGATCTCCTGGGAGATCAGGCCCATGGCGATGCCGGCGACGGGGGCCTTGAGCGGCACACCGGCGTTCAGCAGCGACATGGTGGAGGCGCAGACGGAGCCCATGGAGGTCGAGCCGTTGGAGCCGAGCGCCTCGGAGACCTGGCGGATGGCGTACGGGAACTCCTCGCGCGTCGGCAGCACCGGCACGAGCGCGCGCTCGGCCAGGGCGCCGTGGCCGATCTCGCGGCGCTTCGGGGAGCCGACGCGGCCGGTCTCACCGGTGGAGTACGGCGGGAAGTTGTAGTTGTGCATGTAGCGCTTGCGGGTCACCGGGGAGAGGGTGTCCAGCTGCTGCTCCATGCGGAGCATGTTGAGGGTGGTGACGCCCAGGATCTGGGTCTCGCCACGCTCGAACAGGGCGGAGCCGTGCACGCGCGGGATGGCCTCGACCTCGGCGGCGAGCGTGCGGATGTCCGTCACGCCACGGCCGTCGATGCGCTTCTTCTCCTTGATGACGCGCTCACGGACCAGGGACTTGGTCAGCGAGCGGTACGCGGCGGAGATCTCCTTCTCGCGGCCCTCGAACTCCGGCAGGAGCTTCTCGGCGGCGAGCTCCTTGACGCGGTCGATCTCGGTCTCGCGCTCCTGCTTGCCGGCGATGGTGAGCGCCTGGGCGAGCTCGTCGCGGACGGCCTTGGTCAGGGCGGCCAGGACGTCGTCCTGGTAGTCCAGGTAGATCGGGAACTCGCCGACCGGCTTGGCGGCCTTGGAGGCGAGCTCCGACTGGGCGCGGCAGAGCACCTTGATGAAGGGCTTCGCGGCCTCGAGACCGGCGGCGACGACCTCCTCGGTGGGGGCGTCGGCGCCGTCCTTGACCAGCTGGATGGTCTTCTCGGTGGCCTCGGCCTCGACCATCATGATCGCGACGTCGCCGTCCTCCAGGACGCGGCCGGCCACGACCATGTCGAAGACGGCGTCCTCGAGCTCGGTGTGGGTCGGGAACGCCACCCACTGGCCCTTGATCAGGGCCACGCGGGTGCCGCCGATGGGGCCGGAGAAGGGCAGGCCCGCGAGCTGCGTGGAGCAGGAGGCGGCGTTGATGGCGACCACGTCGTAGAGGTGGTCGGGGTTGAGGGCCATGACCGTCTCGACGACCTGGATCTCGTTGCGCAGGCCCTTGGCGAAGGACGGGCGCAGCGGGCGGTCGATGAGGCGGCAGGTGAGGATCGCGTCCTCGGAGGGGCGGCCCTCGCGGCGGAAGAACGAGCCGGGGATCTTCCCGGCGGCGTACATCCGCTCCTCGACGTCGACCGTCAGGGGGAAGAAGTCGAGCTGGTCCTTGGGCTTCTTCGAAGCGGTGGTGGCCGACAGCACCATGGTGTCGTCGTCCAGGTAGGCCACGGCGGAGCCGGCGGCCTGACGGGCCAGGCGGCCCGTCTCGAAGCGGATCGTGCGGGTGCCGAAGGCGCCGTTGTCGATGACGGCCTCGGCGTAGTGGGTCTCGTTCTCCACCAGGGTTATCTCCTCGTCTGCGTCCCGGCCCGTGTGGCGGGGACGGTGGCGGAGGAGCGTCGGTGCTGGCCGGTCTTCGATCGAAGCACCCGGATTTCCCTGATCCGGGGGCCACTACCGAGGACCGGCGGCGAGCGGAGCGCTCCTCCTCGTACTCGTACGGTTCGGCACGGATGCCGTCGTGGAACCAGACTACAAAGCTTCTGCTTCCCACGAGATACGCAAAGGGAGCGGCTCCCAGGTGGTGGGAACCGCTCCCTTCACGGTGTCTTACTTGGCGCCGGCGGCACCGCGGCGGATGCCGAGGCGCTCGACCAGGGCGCGGAAGCGCGTGATGTCCTTCTTGGCCAGGTACTGCAGCAGGCGGCGGCGCTGACCGACCAGGAGCAGCAGACCACGGCGGGAGTGGTGGTCGTGCTTGTGCATCTTGAGGTGCTCGGTCAGGTCCGAGATGCGGCGGGTGAGCAGCGCGACCTGGACCTCGGGGGAGCCGGTGTCGCCCTCCTTGGTGGCGAACTCGGCCATGATCTGCTTCTTCGTAGCGGCGTCGAGCGACACGCGGTACTCCTTCTGAGTGTCTTTTGGCCACCGAGTGCCCCTGGTCTCTTTCTCAGGGGAGCTTCCGTGACTCGGGAGGCGGGGTCCGCTGGGCGCTGTCCCCAGAAGCCGGTGAAGGCACTCCGGAGGCGCGTACACAAACGGCCGCTGCACAGACTACCAGGCCGGGCCAGGGGGGCCGGCCTGGTAGTCTGTGCAG
>NZ_JBPQTW010000222.1:0-11056 GCF_051386535.1 Streptomyces sp. URMC 127 | reverse complement strand
GGCCTGGGCCGTCCAGGAGTCGCGGGGCTGCTCGCTGGGGAAGGTCCGCTCGACGAGGCCGGGGACGGCGACGACGTCCCACTCCAGGCCCTTGGACTTGTGGGCCGTGAGGACCTTGACGGTGTCCTCCCCTCCGGGGAGGGAGCTGTCGAGCCCCTTCTCGTACTGCGCGGCGGTGCGCAGGAAGCCGAGGAAGGACAGCACGGTGGTCTCGCCGTCGAGGGCGGCGAACCCGGCGGCGATGTCCAGGAAGTGCGAGAGGGTCTCGCGGCGCCGGGCGGCCAGGGCGTGCGGCGAGGCGGACAGCTCGACCTCCAGGCCGGTGACGGCGAGGACGCGGTGGAGGACGTCCATGAGGGGGTCGGACAGGGAGCGGCGCAGGTCGCGCAGTTCGGCGGCGAGGCGGGCGAAGCGGACGCGGGCCTCGGCGGAGAAGGGCAGGTCGTCCTGGGGGGCGCCGGGGCCGTCGGCCGCGAGGAAGGTGTCGAGCGCGTCGGCGAGGGAGACCGTCTCGGCCGGGTCGGTGCCCTCGACGGCCTCGGCGAGGCGCCGCTCGGGGTCCTCGCCGGCGCTGCCGTAGGGCACGAGGGTGCGGGCGCGGCGGCCGAGGAGGGCGAGGTCGCGGGCGCCGATGCGCCAGCGGGGGCCGATCAGCAGCCGGACGAGGGAGGCGTTGGCCGTGGGGTCCTGGAGGACCTCGCAGACGGCGACGAGGTCGGCGATCTCCGGCAGGTGCAGCAGGCCGGACAGGCCGACGACCTCGACGGGGAGGTCGCGCTGCACGAGCGCGCCCTGGATGCGGGCGAAGTCCGCGGCGGTGCGGCACAGGACGGCGATGTCGCCGGGGCGGGTGCCGGTGCGCACGAGGTGGGCGAGGGAGTCGGCGAGCCAGTCGAGCTCCTCGGCGTGCGTGGGCAGCAGGGCGCAGCGCACCACGCCGTCGCGCTCGGCGCCGGGGGCGGGGCGGAGGGCCTCCACGCCTTCGTGGCGCTCGCGCAGCTCGGCGGCGAGGCCGTTGGCGAGGTCGAGGAGGCGGCCGCCGCTGCGGCGGTTCTCGCTGAGGGCGAAGCGCTGTGCGGGGCGGCCGTCGGCGTACGGGAAGTGCTCGGGGAAGTCGTCGAGGTTGGCGACGGAGGCGCCGCGCCAGCCGTAGATGGCCTGGCAGGGGTCGCCGACGGCGGTGACGGCGTGGCCGGTGCCGCCGCCGAAGAGGCCGGAGAGCAGGAGGCGCTGGGCGACGGAGGTGTCCTGGTACTCGTCGAGGAGGACGACGGCGAACTGCTCGCGCAGGATCCGGCCGACTTCCGGGCGGGTGCGGGCGAGCTCCGCGGAGAGGGCGATCTGGTCGCCGAAGTCGAGGAGGTCGCGCTTGCGCTTCTCCTCGCGGTAGGCGGCGACGAGCTCCAGCAGTTCGAGCCGGGCGCGGGCGGTCTCGGGGACCTTGCGCAGGTCGGCGTTGGTGAGCCGGGCGCCCTCCAGGGCGGCCAGCAGCTCGCGGTCGTGGCGGCGGAGGTCGCCGGTGGGCACGAGGTGCTCGGAGAGCTCGCCGTCGAGGGCCAGGAGGTCGGCGACGAGGTCGCCGAAGGAGCGGGTGAGGGCGGGGTAGGGGCCCGGCGAGGTGCGCAGGACGCGGGCGGCGAGCTGGAAGCGGGTGGCGTCGGCGAGGAGGCGGGCGCCGGGCTCCAGGCCGATGCGCAGGCCGTGCTCCTTCAGCAGGCGCCCGGCGAAGGCGTGGTAGGTGGAGATCTGCGGTTCGCCCGGGGCCCGGTCGGGGTCGGCGGCGGCCGGGAGCCCGGGGTCGGTGACGCCGGCGGCGACGAGCGCCTTGCGGACGCGCTCGGACAGCTCGCCCGCGGCCTTGTTGGTGAACGTCAGGCCGAGGACCTGCTCGGGGGCGACCTGCCCGGTGCCGACCAGCCAGACCACGCGCGCGGCCATCACCGTGGTCTTGCCGGAGCCGGCTCCGGCGACGATGACCTGCGGGGCGGGCGGCGCGGTGATGCAGGCCGTCTGCTCCGGCGTGAAGGGGATGCCGAGGAGCTCCTTGAGCTGCTCGGGGTCGGTCAGGCGCGGGGTCACGGCACACCACGCTAGCCGCCGCCACTGACACCCCCGTATCGCCGCAGGTCAGCGCCGCTTCCCGGGGGCTACTCGACGACCTGCCGGCCTTCGGGGCGGGCCGTGCAGGAGGCCCGGAAGGAGCAGTGCGAGCAGTGCTGGCCGGGACGGGGCGCGAACCGCTCGTCCAGGACGCGGCCCGCGGCCTCGGCCAGCAGCCCGCCGATCCACTCGCCCTCGCCCAGCGGCTCCTGGGCCTGCACCTTCGGCAGGGCGTCGCCGCCGTCCTTCTTGGCCGCGCCCTGGCGCAGCTGGACGAGCTCGGCGCCGCCGGGCCGCGGCCGGGCGCCGCCGAAGGCGTCGTCGACGGCGCCGTGCTCGACGGCGAGCTGGTAGACGGCGAGCTGGGGGTGGCGCTCGACCTCCTTGGCGGCGACGGCGCCCTTGCCGGTCTTGAAGTCGACGACGTAGGCGCGGCCGTGCTCGTCCGCCTCGACGCGGTCCATGGAGCCGCGGATGCGGACGAGGTAGTCGTCGGCCTTCAGCGTGACGTCGAAGGGGTGCTCGGTCGCGACGGGGGTCCGGCCGCCGCGCTGCATCACGTGCCAGCGCAGGAAGCGCTCCAGGGCCGCGCGGGCGTTCTCCTTCTCCTGCGCGGACTTCCAGGGGGCGTCGAAGGCGAGCGCGTCCCACACGGAGTCGAGCCGCTCCATGAGCACGGCGAGGTCGGCGGGGGTACGGCCGGAGGCGACCTCGTCGGCGAGGACGTGGACGACGTTGCCGAAGCCCTGGGCGGCCGTGGCGGGCGCGTCGGCCTTGACCTCCCGGCCCAGGTACCACTGCAGGGAGCAGGTGCCCAGCTGGCCGAGGGCCGAGCCGGACAGGGCGACGGGGCGGGTACGGTCGCGCAGCGGCACCTCGCTGTGCGTGGGCTCGTGCAGGCCCCACCAGCGGTACGGGTGGGCCGCCGGGACGAGCGGCTGGCCCTCGTCGTCGCGCAGGGCGGCGAGCTCGGCGAGCCGCTGCGCGGCGGCGGCGCGCAGGGCGTCGGAGGCGGCGGGGTCGACGGTGGTGGCGCGCAGCTCCGCCACGAGCGCGGCGACGGCCAGGGGGCGCCGGGGGCGCTGGGTGACGTCGACGGGCTCGGTGCCCAGCTCGGTCAGGAACCGGGAGGGCTGGTCGCCGTCCTCGGCCGCCGCCTTGACCGCGGTGACGACGAGGCGCTCGCGCGCGCGCGTGGCCGCCACGTAGAACAGGCGGCGCTCCTCGGCGAGGAGCGCGCCCGGGCTGAGCGGCTCGGCGAGGCCGTCGCGGCCGATCCGGTCGGCCTCCAGGAGCGAGCCGCGGCGCCTGAGGTCGGGCCACAGGCCCTCCTGGACGCCGGCGACGACCACGAGGTGCCATTCGAGGCCCTTGGAGCGGTGGGCGGTCATCAGGCGCACGGCGTCCGGGCGGACGGCTCTGCGGGTGAGGGTGTCGGCCGCGATGTCCTGCGCTTCGAGTTCGTCGAGGAAGTTCAGGGCGCCGCGGCCGCCGGTGCGCTCCTCGGCGCGGGCGGCGGTCTCGAAGAGGGCGCAGACGGCGTCCAGGTCGCGGTCGGCGTTGCGGCCCGCGGCGCCGCCGCGGTGGGCGGTGCGCTCCAGGCGGGCGGGCCAGGGGGTGCCGTCCCAGAGGGCCCACAGGGCCTCTTCGGCGGTGCCGCCGGCCGCGAGGATCTCGCGCGCGCCGCGCAGGAGCGCGCCGAGGCGCTGGGCGCCGCGGGCGTAGGCGGGGTCGTGGACGGCCAGCCGCTCGGGCCGGGCCAGGGCTTCGGCGATGAGGGTGTCGGAGGGGCGGGGCACGGCTTCGCCGGCGGCGCGCTCCTCGTCCCGCAGGGCGCGGCCGAGCCGGCGGAGGTCGGCGGCGTCCATGCCGCCGAGGGGGGAGGTGAGGAGGGTGAGGGCGGTCTCGGGGTCGATGGCAGCGGAGCCGGGGGCGTCCGCGGCAGCGGCGGACGCCACGTCCTCGGCCACCACTCTCAGCGCCGTCAGCAGCGGCGCCACCGCCGGCTCCTGGCGCAGGGGGATGTCGTCGCCGTCGACCTCCACGGGGACGCCCGCCGACGACAGGGCGCGCCGCAGGGACGGTATGGAGCGGGATCCGGCGCGGACGAGGACGGCCATCTCGTGCCAGGGGACGCCGTCCTCCAGGTGCGCGCGGCGCAGGATGTCGGCGATGTTGTCGGTCTCGGCGCCCGCGGTCGGGTACGTGTACGCCTCGACGCTGCCGCCCTCCCGCACCGCGGCGAGGTCGCGGTGCGCGCGGACGGCGTCCGCGGGGAGGCGGGTGAGGGGCATCCGGCGGGTGAGCAGCCGGGTGGCGTCGAGCAGTCCGGCGGCGGAGCGGCGCGAGGTGGTGAGGACCGCGACGGGCGCGGGCGAGCCGTCCCGGCGCGGGAAGGCGTGCGGGAAGCCGAGGATGCCGTTGATGTCGGCGCCCCGGAAGGCGTAGATCGACTGGTCGGGGTCGCCGAAGGCGACGAGGGTGCGGCCGCCGCCCGCGAGGGCCTGCAGGAGCCGCACCTGGGAGGCGTCGGTGTCCTGGTACTCGTCGACGAAGACGGCGTCGTAGCGGCCGGCGAGCTCGGCGGCCGCCTCCGGCCGGCCGGCGAGGAGGACCGCGCGGTGGACGAGTTCGGCGTAGTCGAGCACGCCGCGCATGTCGAGCAGGTCCAGGTACTCGGCGAGGAAGTCCGCGGCGGCCGCCCAGTCGGGCCGCCCGGTGCGGGCGGCGAAGTCGCCGAGGGCGCCGGGGCCGAGCCCGAGCTCGCGGCTGCGGGCGAGGACGGCGCGCACCTCGTCGGCGAAGCCGCGGGTGGTCAGGCAGGCGCGCAGCTCGTCGGGCCAGTGCACGCGGGCGCGGCCGGCGCGCTCCAGGGCGGCCTGGCCGGCCAGCAGCTCGCGCACGACGGTGTCCTGCTCGGGGCCGGACAGCAGCCGCAGCGGGTCGGCGAACAGGTCGGCGTCCTGGTGGGCGCGGACCAGGGCGTAGCAGTACGAGTGGAAGGTCGTGGCCCGGGGCGCGCCGGCTCCGGCGCCGAGCCGGGCGGCCGTCCGGTCGCGGAGCTCGACGGCGGCCTTGCGGCTGAAGGTGAGGACGAGGATCCGCTCCGGCGGGGTGCCCCGGCGCACCCGCTCCGCGACGGCCTCGACCAGCGTGGTGGTCTTCCCCGTGCCGGGCCCCGCGAGGACGAGCAGGGGGCCGCCCGTGTGCTCAACCACGGCGCGCTGGCGCGCGTCCAGCTCAGGAAGGGCCGTGGGGCCCGGCCGGGTGCGCACGAGGCGGTAGGCGCCCGGAGAGGGCTGCCGTGCCTGCGGGCGCTGCGGCCGGGTCGAGCCGGAAGGCGGGGAGGAGCTCACGTGGATTGCCGGTCCTGGTGGGGTTGCGGACAGTCGTGCGGCCGTGCGGGCCGGGAGGCCGGGGAGTGACGGCGGTTGCCGACGCTACGCCAGGCGGCGCCCGGGACGCAGCGCGTCCCGGGAGTCGGCGCACGGCTTCCACGGTCTCACCCGTTCGGGTGAGACCGGTCCCGGAACCGTCAGGTGTGCGGAGTCACACGCTCCGGATCGCGGCCGTCCCAGCGGGCGCGGGCCATCGCGATCCGGGGGACGTGCCCCTCGGCGGCGCGCCCGGCCTCGCGCAGCGGCGTGCCCTCCTCGCGGTAGTGGGCGAGGGCGCGCAGCTCGCTGCCGGGCAGCAGGACGCCGTCCGCGCGGACGACCCGCCACCAGGGCACGGCGCCGCCGTAGAGCGCCATGACGCGCCCGACCTGCCGCGGCCCTCCTTCACCCAGCCACTCGGCGACGTCCCCGTAGGTCATCACCCGGCCGGGTGGGATCCGCTCGGCGACCTCCAGCACGCGCTCCGCGTACTCGGGGAGCTCCTCGTCCACGCTCATCCGGTCCATGGTGCCGTACGCCACCGACAGGCCCACCCCCCGGTCACTCACAGTGCGCGTCCGCTCGACAGGGCGTACGATCCGGAGTCCGCGCCCCCGAATTGCACCCTGATGCCCCCTCGCCCGGCGGGGCCGTGCCACCATCTTCCGGGCGGTGACAGGTGATACGAGACCAAGAAGAAGAGAAGGACCGGCAGCAGGGCGCGGAGCCTCCTGAAGAGGACCGCGCTCGCCGAGCGCTGCCCGCTTCCGGCGAGCCCGGCTACGACTGCGCGGGCGAGGCGCACATCGACCGGGTCTCCGGCGACGAGCCCCTGCTGCCCGCGCGCGTGCACCGCCCGGCGGACCTGGTGCGGCTCTTCCTGGGCATCGTCGGCATCGCCCTCGTCCTGGCCCTCGCGGCCTTCGCCCACGGCACCACGACGGGCCTCGAACAGGACATCAAGGACAGCACGGGGCGCGCCCCGCTGCTGCTGGCGAGCTTCGCGGGCCTCGCGGCCAACATCGCCATCTTCATCGTCCCCGTGGCCTTCGCCGTCGAGCGGCTGATCAAACGGGACGGGCTGCGCATCGCCGACGGTGTGCTGGCCGCCGTGCTCGCGCACGGCGTGTCCCTGGCCACCGACCTGTGGGTCGCCCGGTCGGCCCCCGGCTCGATCCGCGACGCCCTCACCCAGCAGGCCCCCACCGGCGGCCTCACCGACCCCGTGCACGGATACCTGGCGCCGGTCATCGCCTACATGACGGCCGTGGGCATGTCCCGGCGCCCCCGCTGGCGCGTGGCCATGTGGGCCGTCCTCCTCCTGGACGCCTTCGCCGTCCTGGTCAACGGCTACACGACGCCGTTCTCGATCGTCACCACCGTGCTGATCGGCTGGACCGTCGCCTACGGCACGCTCTACGCCGTCGGCTCCCCCAACGTCCGCCCCACGGGCCGTCACCTGCTGACGGGCCTGCGCCGCGTCGGCTTCAAGCCGGTCACCGCGCTGCGCACCGAAGACGGCGCCGACGACACCGAGCCGCACGAGCGCGGCCGCCGCTACATCGTCACGCTGGAGGACGACCCGCCCCTGGACGTCACGGTCGTCGACCGCGAACAACAGGCGCAGGGATTCTTCTACCGCGTCTGGCAGCGGCTGGCCCTGCGGGGCATCATCCAGCGCCGCAGCCTGCTGTCCCTGCGCCAGGCCCTGGAGCAGGAGGCGCTGCTCGCCTACGCGGCCATCGCGGCCGGCGCCAACGCCCCCAAGCTGATCGCCACCTCCGAGCTGGGCCCGGACGCCGTGATGCTCGTCTACGAGCACATCGGCGGCCGCCCCCTCGGCCAGGTGCCCACCGAGGAGATCACCGACGAGCTCATGGCGGGCGCGTGGCGCCAGGTGCAGGCCCTGCAGTCGCGCCGCATCGCGCACCGCAGGCTCGACGGCGACGCCCTGCTGGTGGATCGTTCCGGCAATGTGGTCCTGACCGACCTGCGCGGCGGCGAGATCGCGGCCGGCGACCTCGTCCTGCGCATGGACGTCGCCCAGCTCCTGGTCACGCTCGGCCTGCGGGTCGGCGCCGAGCGCGCCGTGGCCACGGGCGTGGCGGTCCTCGGCCCCGACGCCATCGCCGACAGCCTCCCGCTCCTGCAGCCCATCGCCCTCACCCGCATCAGCCGCGCGACCCTGCGCCAGCTCGCCCGCGAGCGCGCTCAGCGCGAGCGCGAGAAGGTCCTGGAGGCGGCGGCCGCCGCCAAGGAGACGAAGACGACCGCGGCGGACGAGGTCAGCGACCGCAAGACCCTGAAGGCCGAGCGGCAGGCCGAGAAGCGGGCCATCGACGAGGCGTTGGAGGAGGCCCGCGAGGAGGACCTGCTGGCCCAGATCCGCCGCCAGGTCCTGCTGATCCGCCCACAGGCCCCGATAGAGCCCGTCCGCCTGGAGCGCATCAAGCCGCGCACCCTCATCAGCTTCGTCGCGGGCGCCTTCGCCGCGTACTTCCTGCTGTCGCAGCTCACGCACGTGCAGTTCGGCGACCTCGTCGACAAGGCGAACTGGGCGTGGGTGGCGGTCGCGGTGGCCTTCCAGGCGCTCACCTACGTCGCCGCGGCGATGAGCCTGCTGGGCTTCGTGCCCGAGAAGGTGCGCTTCGGCCGCA
Source organism: Streptomyces sp. URMC 127 (assembly GCF_051386535.1). Taxonomy (NCBI): domain Bacteria; kingdom Bacillati; phylum Actinomycetota; class Actinomycetes; order Kitasatosporales; family Streptomycetaceae; genus Streptomyces; species Streptomyces sp. URMC 127. The sequence continues at coordinate 2,922 of NZ_JBPQTW010000222.1, read as the reverse complement.
CGGTGCTGGCCCAGGTGGCCGGCTCGTTCGTCAAGCTCGTGGCGCCCGCGGCGGTCGGCGGCGTGGCCCTGAACACCCGCTTCCTGCAGCGCTCGGGCGTCCGCCCGGGCCTGGCGGTGGCGAGCGTGGGCGCGTCGCAGCTGTTCGGCCTGGCCTGCCACATCCTGCTGCTGCTGTCCTTCGGCTACGTCACCGGCACGGAGCGCAGCTCGTCCCTCGGCCCCTCCCGTACGGTCATCGGCGGCCTCCTGACGGCGGCCGTGCTCGTGCTCGTCGTGGCGGCGATCCCGGTCCTCCGGAAGTTCGTCTCGACGCGCCTGCGCTCCCTGTTCGCGGGCGTCGTCCCGCGCATGCTCGACGTGATGCAGCGCCCGCAGAAGCTGGTGTCGGGCATCGGCGGCATGCTGCTGCTGACGGCGGCGAACGTCATGTGCCTGGACGCGGCGATCCGCGCGTTCGGCGGCGAGCTGAGCTACGCGAGCATCGCGGTGGTCTTCCTCACCGCGAACGCGCTGGGCTCGGCAGCGCCCACGCCCGGCGGCGTCGGCGCGGTGGAGCTCGCCCTCACGGCGGCGCTGACGGTGGCGGGCCTGCCGGCGGAGCAGGGCACACCGGCCGTGCTGCTCTTCCGCCTGATGACGCTGTGGCTCCCGGTGCTGCCGGGCTGGCTGTCGTTCACGCACCTGACGCGCAAGGGAGCGATCTGAGCCGGGGCTCCGCCCCGGCTCAGGAATCCCGGCGCCCGTGAGCACCGGGGCGGCGGCGCCGCTCGGCGGGAGATCCCGCCGAAGGACACCCATGCGGCACCCGCCAGCCCCACTCCCAAAGACACCTTGCACATACAAGCTGAATCCCCTTAGCGTGCCGCATATGCGTTCCTACACCATCGGCCGGGCGGCGAAACTGCTCGGGGTCAGCGCCGACACCGTCCGGCGATGGGCCGACGCGGGCCGGATCCCGACGCGCCGCGACGAGGCGGGCAAGCGGCACATCGACGGGGCCGACCTGGCCGCGTTCTCGGTGTCGCTGGCGGCGGAGGCGGCCGACGGCGAGGACGGGTACACCAGCGCACGCAACGCCTTCCCCGGCATCATCACCGCGGTCAAGCTCGGCGACGTGGCGGCCCAGGTCGAGATCCAGGCCGGTCCGCACCGGCTGGTCTCCCTCCTGACGCGCGAGGCCGTCGAGGAACTGAACCTGACCGTAGGAATGGAAGCGGTGGCCCGCGTGAAGGCAACCAACGTGCACATCGACCGCACCTGACCACGGAGAACAGATGCACACCCGCCGCACCCTCCTGGCAGCCGCACTCCTCGTCCCCCTCCTCGCAGCCTGCGGCGGCGAGGACAAGACGGACGCCAAGCAGCCGACCACGCTGACCGTCCTGGCGGCAGCGTCTCTGACGGACGTCTTCAAACAAGCGGGGGCGGCGTACGAGAAGGAGCACCCGGGCACCAAGGTGACGTTCTCCTTCGCGGGCTCCCAGGAACTGGCGGCGCAGGTGCGCCAGGGAGCACCTGCGGACGCGCTGGTGACGGCGGACACGAAGACGATGAACGACCTCGGCAAGGAAACGAACGCCCCCACGGTCATCGCGAAGAACCGCCTGACCATCGCCACGGCCAAGGACAACCCCAAGCACATCACGTCCCTGAAGGACCTCTCCCGCGACGACCTCAAGGTCGTCCTGGCAGCGCCGGAGGTCCCCGTGGGCCGCTACAGCAGGAAGGTCCTGGACCAGCAGCAGCTCACGGTCAAGCCGGTCTCGCAGGAGCCGAGCGTGCGGGCGGTGCTGAGCAAGGTGAGCCTGGGCGAGGCGGACGCGGGGATCGTCTACGCAACAGACGCGACGACCGCCAAGGGCAAGATCTCCACCACAGCGATCCCCGACGCCCAGAACGCGGTGGCGTCGTACCCCGCAGCAACCCTCAAGACGTCCCAGCACGCTGCCCAGGCAACAGACTTCGTGAAGTGGCTGAGCAGCACGGAGGCCCAGAAGCTGCTCCGCGAGGCGGGCTTCCAGCAGCCGTGAGGAAGACGCCCCTGACGCTGGCGCTGCCCGCAACGGCGGCAGTGGCGTTCCTGTTCCTGCCCCTGGCGGGCATCCTGGCGCGCACGCCGTGGAGCACGCTGCCGGCGCGCCTCACTTCTCGCCAGGCGACAGAAGCACTGGGCCTGTCACTCCTGGTGTCAGCGTGGGCCTTGGCGATCTCCCTCCTCCTCGGAGTCCCCCTGGCCTGGCTCCTGGCCCGCAAGGACTTCCCCGGAAAATCACTCATCCGCTGCCTGGTGATGCTGCCGATGGTGCTCCCGCCCACAGTGGCGGGCGTGGCTCTCCTCCAGGGCTACGGCCGCAGGGGCATCCTGGGCCCGCCCCTGGAGTCACTAGGCATAACACTCCCGTTCTCCACCACAGGCGCCGTCATCGCGTCGACCTTCGTGGCGATGCCGTTTTTGGTGATCAGCCTGGAAGGAGCATTGGCGGGCCTGCACCCCCGCTACGAGGAAACAGCGACGTCCCTGGGGGCGAGCCCGCTCCGCGTCTTCCGCACGATCACGCTCCCCATGGTGGCGCCGGGCCTGATGGCGGGAGCGGCCCTCACCTGGGCCCGCGCGCTGGGCGAGTTCGGCGCGACGATCACCTTCGCGGGCAACCTCCCGGGAAAGACCCAGACCCTCCCCCTCCGGGTCTACCTGCTCCTCCAGGAGGACCCGGAAGGAGCGACAGCGGTATCACTACTCCTCCTCCTGATCGCCACCGCCGTCCTCCTGACCCTCAGGGGCCACTGGCTGCAGACGCGTACGGCCGGGCGGGGACGGGGTGGCCGGGGCCCGGCAAGGGGCGTAAAGCGTGATTTGCGGGAAGGCGCCGGGCTCGCGCTACGACGCACGGGGGCCGTAAATCATGCAGCCCCGGAGGGC
>NZ_JBPQTW010000221.1:0-11075 GCF_051386535.1 Streptomyces sp. URMC 127 | reverse complement strand
AGCGGGGGCGCCGGAGGGGCTGGAGGTGGGGGACATCAGGTCAGATCCGGTATCCGGAGCCCGGCACGGTGACGATCACCGGGGGCTCGCCGAGCTTGCGGCGCAGGGTCATGACGGTGACCCGGACGACGTTGGTGAAGGGGTCGGTGTTCTCGTCCCAGGCCTTCTCCAGGAGCTGCTCGGCCGAGACGACCGCGCCCTCGCTGCGCATGAGGACCTCCAGGACGGCGAACTCCTTGGGGGCGAGCTGGACCTCGCGGCCGTCGCGGAAGACCTCGCGGCGGTTGGGGTCGAGCTTGATGCCGGCGCGCTCCAGGACCGGCGGGAGGGCCACGGTCGTGCGCCGGCCGAGGGCCCGCACGCGGGCGGTGAGCTCGCTGAAGGCGAAGGGCTTGGGGAGGTAGTCGTCGGCGCCGATCTCCAGGCCCGCCACGCGGTCGCTGACGTCGCCGGAGGCGGTGAGCATCAGGACGCGGGTGGGGATGCCGAGCTCGACGACCTTGCGGCACACGTCGTCGCCGTGGACGAGGGGCAGGTCGCGGTCGAGGACGATCACGTCGTAGTCGTTGACGGCGATGCGCTCCAGGGCGGCGGCACCGTCGTACACGACGTCGACCGCCATGGCCTCCCGGCGCAGTCCGGTGGCGACGGCATCGGCGAGCAGCTGCTCGTCCTCGACGACGAGTACGCGCACGGCGTTGATCCTTCCCTTCGGGCCCGGGCGGGCAGGCATGAGACACCCCTTGCGGGTCCCTCCATCCTGCCTCGAACCTCGGTAAACCGGCTGTAAGGGGCGGTGGGGGGCCGGCCTGCCGGCCGGTCGTTCCGGATCGTGGCCGGACCGCTGCCGGGGGGCGAGGCCGGAGCGGTTTCCGGCCCGGTCACGGATTGGTTCCGGACGGGAGGTTTCCCCGCGGACGGCGCTGGGGAAGACGTCTGCACACCCGCGATCACGCCCAGTGGCGGCCCGCCACTACGGCACGCCCGCCCGCGCCAGGGCAGGGGCGCGATCGATTCGCCGTCGGCACACCCCCGTGCCATCGACCCACGACGAGGGGGCGCAGCACCATGGACGCGTTCACCGCTGGCATTCTGCAGCGCATAGAGACCACCCGCAGCGAACGGGACCAGGCCCGCAGGATGGGCGACGAGTACACGGCCGAGGTGGAGCAGTCCGCCCTGGACGACCTGCACCGCCTGGCGGCCGAGCACGGCGTCAAGGTCTCGGCCGCCTGATCCGAGGCATCGGCGGCGACGCCCCGGCCCCCGCGAGGGGGCCGGGGCGTCGTCATGCCGCAGGAAGGCGCTCAGCGGCCGCCGGGGGCCGCTCGGGCGGGGCTCAGCCCTGCCAGGCTCCCAGCTCCTCCAGGCGGCCCTGCAGCTGCTCGAAGAGGGCCGGCGGGGCCGCGACCGTGAGCTCCGTGGAGGCGGGCTCGCCCGGGCGGCCGCCCGTCAGCGCCCCGGCCTCGCGGGCGATCAGCGCGCCCGCCGCGTAGTCCCAGGGGTTCAGGCCGCGCTCGTAGTAGCCGTCGAGCCGGCCGCAGGCCACGTCGCACAGGTCGATCGCGGCCGACCCGCCGCGCCGGATGTCGCGCACCTGCGGCAGCAGGGAGCGCAGGACCTCCGCCTGGGCGGCGCGGCGCGAGGCGAGGTAGCCGAAGCCGGTGCCGATCAGGGCCTGGTCGAGGCCGGGCGCGGGGCGCACGGCCAGGCGCCGCTCGCCCTCGTAGGCGCCCTCGCCGAGCACGGCGCGGTAGGTCTCACCGCGCATCGGGGCGGCCACGACGCCGACGACGGTCTCGCCGTCGAGCTCCGCGGCTATGGACACGCACCACGACGGCAGGCCGTAGAGGTAGTTCACGGTGCCGTCGACGGGGTCGATGACCCACCGGACGCCGGTGCTGCCCTCGCGGCTGGCGCCCTCCTCGCCCAGCAGGCCGTCGTCGGGGCGGTGCTCGGCGAGGAAGCCGGTGATCAGCTTCTCGGCGGCGATGTCCATCTCGGTGACGACGTCGATCGGGCTGGTCTTCGTCGCGGCGACGCCCAGGTCCGCCGGGCGCCCGTCGCGGAGCAGGGCCCCCGCGCGGTCGGCCGCTTCCAGGGCCACGGCCAGGAGTTCTGCCTTCAGGGTCTCGCTCACGGTGCTGGTGCTCCTTAGACGGACGGATCGGGCGTACGAATCGGGCGTACGGATCGGGCGTGTACGGGCCGGGCTCGCGGCTCGCGGCTCGCGGCTCGCGGCTCAGGCGTACGGGCTGTCGGCTCCGGCGGCGGCCGGGCGCGGGGCCCTGGCCGGGCAGCAGCCGGCGGGGCAGAGGTCGTGCGAGGGGCCGAGGGCGCCCAGGGCGCACCGCTCGGGCCGCTCGCCGCGCTCGGTCGCGGCGCGCTCCAGGACGAGCTCGCGGACCGCCGCGGCGAAGCGGGGGTCGGCGCCGACGGTCGCCGCGCGGGCGACCGGCAGGCCGAGCTCCGCGGCCTTGGCCGTGGCCTCGGTGTCGAGGTCGTACTTGACCTCCATGTGGTCCGAGACGAAGCCGATGGGGACCATGACGACGGCGGGGACGCCGGCGGCGTGCGCGGCCTCCAGGTGGTCGCAGATGTCGGGTTCGAGCCAGGGGATGTGGGGGGCGCCGCTGCGGGACTGGTAGACGAGCTGCCAGGGGTGGTCCCGGCCGGTCTCCTCGCGGACCGTCTCCGCGATCGTGCGGGCCACGTCGAGGTGCTGGGCGACGTAGGCGCCGCCGTCGCCGTGGCCCTCCGCCGGGCCGGAGGTGTCCGCGGCGGCGACCGGGATGGAGTGCGTGGTGAAGGCGAGGTGCGCGCCCTCGCGGACGGCCTCGGGCAGCTCGGCGAGGGCCGCGAGGACGGCGTCGGCCATGGGGCGGACGAAGCCGGGGTGGTTGAAGTAGTGCCGCAGCTTGTCGACGCGGGGCGGCGTCATGCCCTCCGCCTCCAGGGCGGCCAGCGCGTCGGCCAGGTTCTCCCGGTACTGGCGGCAGCCCGAGTAGGAGGCGTAGGCGCTGGTGGCGAGGGTGAGCACGCGGCGCCGGCCGTCGGCCGCGATCTCGCGCAGGGTGTCGGTCAGGTACGGCGCCCAGTTGCGGTTGCCCCAGTAGACCGGCAGGTCCGTGCCGTGCTCGGCGAACTCCTTGCGCAGGGCGCCGAGCAGCGCCCTGTTCTGGTCGTTGATCGGGCTGACGCCGCCGAAGAGGAAGTAGTGCTGCCCGACCTCCTTGAGGCGCTCGCGGGGGATGCCGCGCCCGCGCGTGACGTTCTCCAGGAAGGGGACGACGTCGTCCGGGCCCTCGGGGCCGCCGAAGGAGAGCAACAGCAGGGCGTCGTAGGGGGCGTGCGCTGGCTGATCCGACATGGGTCCGATCCTGCCACTCGTCACTGACAGGCAGGAAATGGCGGTGCGCCGCACAAACGTGCCCACGTAAGCTGTATCGGCCACCTACGTCCCTTACGGCACCCTCGATCCGTCCCGCCCCCGACCCCCAGGGAGCCGTCGTTGCCCAGCCCCTACCGCGCGATCTTCGCCGCCCCCGGCACCAGGAGCTTCTCGGCCGCCGGCCTGCTCGGCCGCATGCCGCTGTCCATGTTCGGCATCGGCGTGGTCACGATGGTCTCCCAGATCACCGGCCGCTACGGCCTCGCGGGCGCCCTCTCCGCGACCCTGGCCATCGCGGCCGCCGTCTTCGGACCCCAGATATCCCGGCTCGTCGACCGGTACGGCCAGCGGCGGGTGCTGCGCCCGGCCACGCTCGTGACCCTGGCCGCCGCCGCGGGCCTGCTGCTGAGCGCGCAGCAGCGCTGGCCCGACTGGACGCTGTTCGTCTTCTCGGCCTGCGCCGGGTGCGTGCCGAACGTGGGCTCCATGGTGCGGGCCCGCTGGGCGGCCATCTACGCGGGCAGCCCGCAGCTCCACACGGCCTACGCCTTCGAGTCCGTCGTCGACGAGGTGTGCTTCATCTTCGGCCCCATCCTGTCGATCGGGCTCTGCACGCAGTGGTTCCCGGAGGCGGGCCCGCTGCTGGCCGCCTGCTTCCTGGCGGCCGGGGTGTTCTGGCTGACCGCGCAGCGCGGCACCGAGCCCGAGCCGCACCCGCAGGACCGGCGGGCGCGCGGCGGGGCGCTGCGCTCGCGCGGCCTGCAGGTCCTCGTGGCCACGTTCGTCGCGACGGGCATGATCTTCGGCACCTGTGACGTGGTGACGGTCGCCTTCGCCGAGGAGCAGGGCCACAAGAGCATGGCGAGCCTGGTGCTCGCGACGTACGCGCTGGGCTCCTGCGCGGCGGGGGTGGTTTTCGGACTCCTGCCGCTGAAGGGGGAGATGGCCCGCCGCTGGCTCGTGGGCGTGTGTGCGATGGCCGTGAGTATGATCCCCCTCCAACTGGTCGGGAACCTGCCGTTCCTGGCCGTGGCGCTCTTCGTCTCGGGGCTGTCGATCGCACCGACCATGGTGACGACGATGGCCCTGGTCGAACGGCACGTACCGCGCGCTCAGCTGACCGAGGGCATGACCTGGACGAGCACGGGGCTCGCGGTCGGCGTGGCGCTGGGGTCGTCGGCCGCCGGCTGGGTGGTGGACGCCCGCGGCGCCGCCGCGGGGTACGCGGTGTCCGGGGTGGCGGGAGCGCTCGCGGCGGCGGTCGCGTTCCTGGGGTACCGCCGGCTCCGCACGCAGGCAGAGCAGCGGCCGGAGGCCTCCGTGCCGCAGGCGAGGGGAGGGTCTGACGCGCATGACGGAGACGACCGGAACGACCAAGGGCACGACGGCCGGCACGAGGACCGGGACGGCCGCAGCAAGGGCGTCGTCGCCTAGGACGAGGGCGGCGGCCGGATCGCCCGCGTGGCGCAACTGGGCGGGCAACGTCACCGCGCGCCCCGCGCGCACCGTGGCCCCGGCGACGGCGGGCGAGGTCGCGGCCGCGGTCACCCGGGCCGCGTCGGACGGCCTGAAGGTGAAGGCGGCCGGCACCGGCCACTCGTTCACCGCCGCGGCCGCCACCGACGGCCTGCTGCTGCGCCCCGAGCGCCTCACGGGCCTGCGCGCCCTCGACCGCGCGGCGGGCACCGTGACGGTGGGGGCCGGCACCACGCTCCGGCAGCTCAACGAGACGCTGTCCGCGCACGGCCTGTCGCTGGCCAACATGGGCGACATCATGGAGCAGACCGTCTCCGGCGCCGTCAGCACCGGCACCCACGGCACCGGCCGCGCCTCGGCCTCCCTCTCGGCCCAGGTCCGCGGCCTGGAGCTGGTCACCGCCGACGGCTCGGTGCTCTCCTGCTCCGCGGAGGAGAACCCGGAGGTCTTCGCGGCCGCCCGGCTCGGGCTCGGCGCGCTGGGCGTGATCACCGCGCTCACCTTCGCCGTGGAGCCGGAGTTCCTGCTCCGGGCCCGCGAGGAGCCGATGCCCCTGGACCGGGTCACGGCCGAGTTCGACCAGCTGGTCGCCGAGAACGAGCACTTCGAGTTCTACTGGTTCCCGCACACCACCAGCTGCGTCACCAAGCGCAACAACCGCAGCGCGGGCCCCGCGGCCCCGCCCGGCCGGATCGGCGCCTTCGTCGAGGACGAGCTGCTGTCCAACGGCCTCTTCGGCGCCCTGTGCGCCGCCGGCCGCGCCGTCCCCGCCGCGATACCGGGCATCGCCCGCGTCACCGGCCGCGCCCTGTCCGCCCGCACCTACACGGACGTCCCGTACAAGGTCTTCACCAGCCCGCGCCGGGTCCGCTTCCTGGAGATGGAGTACGCGCTGCCGCGGGAGGCCGCGCTGCCGGCGCTGCGCGAGCTGCGGGCCGCGATCGAGCGCTCGCGGCTGCGCGTGGCCTTCCCCGTCGAGGTCCGCACGGCCCCGGCCGACGACATCCCGCTGTCCACGGCCTACGGCCGGGAGACGGCCTACATCGCCGTGCACATGTACCGGGGCGCTCCCCACCAGGCGTACTTCCGGGCCGCCGAGCAGATCATGACCGCGCACGACGGCCGGCCGCACTGGGGCAAACTGCACAGCCGCGACGCGGGGCACCTGGCGGCGGCGTATCCCCGGTGGACGGACTTCACGGCGGTACGGGACAGGCTGGACCCGGGCCGGGTGTTCGGCAACGGGTATCTGCGGCGGGTGCTGGGGGAGTAGGACCTGCGGTCGGCAGTCTTCTCAGGGGCCGCGCCCCGATAGGGGCGCGGGGAACTGCGCGACCAGCCACCTACGGCCCGCAGCCGACAAAGCACCCCGGCGGAGCCGTACGGCCGCGCCCTACGAGACGGCGCCGGCCGACGACTTCGGGCTCGCCGGCCCGCCGGCCGCCCCCTGACTGCCGGCACCGCCCCCCTTGCCGTCGCCGCCCTGCGACGCGGACGGATTCCCTGAAGGCTCCGGCTTAGGGGACGGCGTGGCACCCCCCGAGGACGGCACCCCCGACGGCTCCGGCGACCGCTTGCCCGAGCCGTCGCCACCGCCCTCGCGGGACGCGTCCGGGCCGGGCGTGGAGCCGGAGCCGCCGCCGGGCCGGTGCTGCTCGCCGTCGCCCTCGTCGCCGCCGTCGTGGGAGCGGCCGCGGTCCGGAGACCGGTCGGGCGCCGGGTCCTGCTTCTGCGGCTTCCCGTCGTGCGCCTTCCCGCCGTCGAAGATCTGGCCGACCGTGGTCGAGCCGCCACCGTCCGCGCTGGATCCCTTGACCAGCTCGACGGCGGTGAGCGTGCCCATGGCGAGGACGAAGACCGCCCCGGCCGCGAGCAGCGGGCGCTTCCAGCCGCGCAGCCGGGTGCCGTGCGTCGTGGCCGGAGTGTAGGCGTCCGTGTACGCAAAGGAGTGCTCGTCGGCGCGCGTCCCAGGATGCGCGCCCGCGTACGCGCCGCCGGGCTCCGGCGCCTCGCGTACGGAGTGCAACAGGCGTGTGGCCTCGTCGTCACCGCCCGCGGCGGGCTCCGCGCCCCGCGCCGCCGCGGCCGCGCGGCTGACCGCACGGCCCGCGTCCTGCACGGGCACCTGGCGGAGCTTCGGTCTCGCCGCCTGCGCGGTCGCCTCGCGGAGCTGCTCTCCGGTCCGCTTGAACAAGTGCTGGAAGATCGTGCCACCGGACGTCGCCACGATGCTCACGACGCCGGCGCCGAGGACCGTGCCGTACACCCCGAGCCTGCCCGCGAGCAGTGCGGCGATGACCGCCGCGAGGGCGCTCCCGGCGACCTGCGCGAGGCTCAGCTCCAGACGCTTGTTCTTCGCTTTTGCCTCGCTTTCGCCTTTGCCGTCCATCTCCTGCCTCTGTGTAGCCCTTGGGTCCGTCTTGCAGGGAGAAGAGACATTCGAGCGTAACGAACAGTTCCGAATCTGGCGATTGTGTGAACCTCGACACCCGTGCAACCGCCCTCGCGCCCGATAGGTACGATCAACTCCCTTCTCCCGCGTGAACTTCGATGGCGCGCCATTCCACCCCCAGTGGCCCGAATGGAGTACTGTGGCGAGCCCTGGCCCCGGTGTCCCGTCCGGCTGCCCGGACCCAACGGGCGGGGCCCCAGCGGCTCTCACCCCCGTCAACTCGGCAATGTTGTGGCAGGCTGCACCCGGGCAGGCCACACTCGACTAGCGGAAGCAGCGACGCACGTGACGTCGGCAGGCACCACCCGGGAGGTCCCCATGCCCGAACTGCGTGTCGTGGCCGTCTCCAACGACGGCACACGGCTGGTGCTCAAGGCTGCGGACAGCACGGAGTACACCCTTCCCATCGACGAGCGGCTGCGCGCCGCCGTACGCAACGACCGTGCTCGCCTGGGGCAGATCGAGATCGAGGTGGAGAGCCATCTCCGCCCGCGCGACATCCAGGCGCGGATACGTGCAGGCGCCTCGGCGGAGGAGGTGGCGCAGCTCGCCGGCATTCCCGTCGAGCGGGTGCGCCGGTTCGAGGGCCCGGTCCTGGCCGAGCGCGCGTTCATGGCCGAGCGCGCCCGCAAGACGGCGGTGCGCCGCCCCGGCGAGAACAGCGGCCCTCTCCTCGGCGAGGCGGTCGCCGAGCGGCTCATGCTGCGCGGGGCGGAGAAGGACACCGCGCAGTGGGACTCCTGGCGCCGGGACGACGGCACGTGGGAGGTCCTGCTCGTCTACCGGGCGGCAGGTGAGCACCACGCGGCGAGCTGGTCGTACGACCCGCCGAGGCGGATCGTTCAAGCGATGGACGACGAGGCCCGCGCGCTCATCGGCGAGACCGAGGACACGCCCGAGCCGAGCTTTCCGTTCGTGCCCCGGATCGCCCGGCTGCCGCGGGACCGGCCCCTCGACCGGTCGCTGGACCGGCAGCAGGCGTCCTCCGGGCCTCCGGCCCCGCCGGAGCCGGAGGCCGAGCCCGCCGAGGAGCCCGGCAAAGAGCGGGATTCGCTGACGAGCCTGCTCGAAGCGGTGCCCAGCTTCCGCGGCGACATGGTCGTGCCCGAAACGGCCTCGGCGGCGCAGGCCGCTGACGAACCGTCCGAGGTGCCGGAGGCCGTCGAGCCGCCGGCACCGGCCGCGAGTGCGGGCGCCGCGTACGCGGACGTCCTCATGCCGCGGTCCGTGGCCGGCCACCGCGACCGCCTGATCGGCACGACGGACCGTCAGGCCGAGGCGGACGGGGTGCGGCCGGGGCGGCGCGCGGCGGTCCCCAGCTGGGACGAGATCGTCTTCGGCACCCGCCGCAAGAAACAGGAGTAACCACTACGGCAGTGACCCTCCGTCAGTCCCCCGGCGCGGACCGGGGGCGCCGACGGCAGCGCACACGGGCGGAAGGCCGCCGGGAAGACCGCACGTACGGCCGACCCGGCACCGCCGGTCCGCGCCGCGGGGGCTCACCACCACGGCGGCGGAAGGGGGGCGAGGCACGGCATCCGCGTCCCCCCGCGGGATCTCACGCTGCATCAGCGGGAAGCCCGCGCGGGCGATCGGCCCGGCACAGCCGGTGGCCCGCCCTGAGGGATGTGGGCCCGCCGCACTCCCCCACCGCCGCAGCGGCGCCCGACCACAACGGCCCTGCCCGGCGGTGCCGTACCGCTGCCGCAACGGCCGGAAGGCCACACGCACGACCGGCCCGGCACAGCCGGTGGCCCGCCCTGAGGGATGTGGGCCCGCCGCACTCCCCCACCGCCGCAGCGGCGCCCAGCCGCGACGCTCCTGCCCGGCGGTGCCGTACCGCCTCCGCAACGGCCGGAAGGCCACACGCACGGCCGGCCCGGCGCGGCCGGTGGCCCGCCCTGCCCGGTGCGGGCTCCCCGCACTCCCCCACCGCCGCCGCGGCGCTCAGCCACAACGATCCCGGCCGGCGGTGCCGTACCGCCCCTCGCGCCGAATCGCGCTCCGGGCCGGCCGGCAACCGCTCAGCCCGGCAGGGCCCCCGTGGCGACCGGGCGGGACGGGTCGGAGGACCACTCGCTCCACGAGCCGACGTACAGGGCCGCCGGAATGCCCGCCACGGCCAGTGCCAGCAGCTCGTGCGCGGCGGAGACGCCCGAGCCGCAGTAGACGCCCACCTCGGTGCCGTCCACCGCGCCCAGTGCTCCGAACCGGGCCGCGAGTTCGGCGGCGGGGCGCAGCCGCCCGTCCGCGGCCACGTTCTCCGTCGTCGGCGCGGAGACCGCGCCCGGGATGTGGCCCGCGACCGCGTCGATCGGCTCCACCTCGCCGCGGTAGCGCTCCCCCGCCCGGGCGTCCAGCAGCAGCCCCCGGCGGGCCAGCGCCGCCGCGCCGTCCGCGTCGAGCAGCGGCAGCGCCCCCGGCGCCGGGACGAAGTCGCCCTCGCGCACGGGAGCCGGCTCGTCCGTGACCGGCCCGCCCTGCGCCCGCCAGGCGGCGAGCCCGCCGTCCAGGACCCGTACGGACGGGTGCCCGGCCCAGCGCAGCATCCACCACGCCCGCGCGGCCGCCCAGCCCTGTCCCCCGTCGTAGACGACGACGTCGCCGCCGGAGCGGACGCCCGCCCCGCGCATCGCCGCGCCGAAGACGGCGAGGTCCGGCAGCGGGTGCCGGCCCTCCTTCCCCGCCGGGCCGGCGAGCTCGCTGTCCAGGTCCACGTAGACCGCGCCGGGGATGTGCCCCGCCTCGTACTCCGGCCGCCCGGGCGGGCCCCCGAGCTGGTAGCGGACGTCCAGCAGGACCGGCGGTCGGCCGCCCGCCGACGCGTTCATGAGTTCGGCTGCGGTGATGATGGCATTCATGGACCCCATCCTGGCGTAGCCGGACGTGCGGTGGGCGGCCCCCTGGCGGGGCCGCGTACACCTGATCGATACTGGGCGGCGCCTCCGCCCGCCGTGACCCGCGCGGGCGCCGGAACGGTACTGCCCCGCGATTCCGGGCATTCTCCTGCGGGAACCCGGGCGTCCCGGCGCGGCCGGGGGGCGCGTGACGGCAGGTGGTGCAACCATCTGGTCGTGCCCCGTCCCGTACCACCCCCGCGCGCCGCGGCCCGCTGCGGGACGCGCGGCCACCACGATGGTCCGAGGAGAGAGTGACATGACCGAGGTTTGGGGCTCCCCCCGGCCAGGAGCACGTGAGGGCCGGCGCGCGCCGGGCACCCCGTGCTGGACGAGTCTCCTGGCGCACGACCTGGAGGCGATCCAGGACTTCTACGCCGGTCTGTTCGGCTGGGCCTTCTACAGCCCCGGGCCGCGCCGGCTGGGGCCCTACCTCCGCGCCACGGTCGGCGGCCGGGACGTGGCCGGCCTCGGGGAGCTCGCGCCCGGCGTGCGGCTGCCGACCGCCTGGACCACCTACCTCGCCAGCGACGACGCCGACGAGGCCGCGGAGTGGATCCGCTGCCTGGGCGGCACGGTGGGGGTCGGCCCGCTGTCCGCGGAGGAGGCGGGGCGGCTGGTGCTGGCCTCCGACCCGGCGGGGGCGCCGTTCGGCGTGTGGCAGGGCCAGGAGCTGACCGGCGCGCAGCTGACGGGCGTTCCGGGCACGCCCGTGTGGCACGAGCTGGTGACCCACCGGGCGTCGGCCGTCGTCGGCTTCTACCGCGCCCTGTTCGGCTACGACGTCAAGCCGGCGGACGCGGATACCAGCGACTGCCTGACGCTGCAGCTCGGCGACCGGCCGGTCGCCGCGCTGCAG
>NZ_JBPQTW010000220.1:0-11129 GCF_051386535.1 Streptomyces sp. URMC 127 | reverse complement strand
GGTATGGCCGCCGGGGCCGGGGGCGCGGCCGGGGCAGGGACCGACTGGGGTTCGTCCACCGTGATGCCGAAGTCGGTGGCCAGGCCCTCCAGGCCGCTGCTGTAGCCCTGGCCCACCGCCCGGAACTTCCACTCGCCCTGGCGGCGGTAGAGCTCGCCGAGGACGAAGGCCGTCTCGACGGTGGCGTCCGTGCTGTCGAAGCGCGCGAGCTCCGTGCCGCCGGCCGCGTCCGTGACGCGGATGTACAGCCCCGGCACCTGCCCGAAGCTCCCGCCGTCGGCCGAGGCGGCCAGCACGACGGACTCGACGGACGGCTCCACCGCGGCGAGGTCCACGGTCAGGGTGTCGGTCGTCGTACCGGCGCCGGACGGCCGCTTCCCCTCGTGCCGGACCGCGCCCGAGGGGTGCACGGCCTGGTTGTAGAAGACGAAGTCCGCGTCCGAGCGGACTCTGCCGCCCGCGAGCAGCAGGGCGGAGGCGTCGACGTCCGGCACCCCGGGGGCCGTGTGCCAGCCCAGCTCGACCCGCACCGCCGGCGCCGGAATCCGGACGTTGGCACCCTTCAGCATCCCCATGCTTCCACCCCTATGGACGGTCTCTTGCTTGCGGGGGACAACGTATCGCGCCTGGTGTTCGTCCCCACTTGGCATGGATTGGGGAAGTGCGGGGGCCTCCTGTCCTTCTCCTTCGTGTCAGGACGCGCCGGTCACCGGCTTCTCGGGCCTCTCCGGCCTCTCGGGTTTCGCGGGCTTTTCCGCCGGTGGCGCGGCGGGCCTTTCGGGCTTCTCGGCGGGCGGCGCGGCGGGCCTTTCGGGCTTCTCCACCGGCGGCGCCACCGGCTTCTCCGGCTTCCCGGCGGTCGGCGCGACCGGCTTCTCGGGCTTTCCTGCCGTCGGTGCCACCGGCTTCTCCGGCTTCTCCGGCTTCTCCGGCTTCTCCGGTTTTTCAGGCTTCTCCGGCCTGTCCGCTGTCGGTGCCACGGGCTTGCGGGTCGTGGGCGCTACGGGTTTGCCGGGCGTCTCCGGCTTTAAGGACGTGGGCGTCACCGGCTTCGGTGAGGCGGGCGGCGCGACCGGCCGCGTCGTCGCGGGCCCGGGGGCCGGCGCGCTCATCCGGGGCGGTGTGGTGCGCGGAGCACCCGGCGTGGTGCTGCCGAGCGAGGGCTTCCTGGACGAGGTGCCCGGAGCCGTCGGCTTGGAGGGCTCCGTCGTCGGCCGGCCCTGCGCGGAGAAGCGGCCCGACGGTTCACCGGAACCGCTGGAGGACGCCCCCGGGCCGGAGGAGCCGGAGCCGGGCGAACCGGCCGACGGCTCCCCGGACTTGTCCTTCGGCGCCTTGGAGGACGGCCCCTTGTCCGCGGAACCCGGCGAACCCGCGGACCCGGCGGACCCCGCGGTACCTGGAGAGCCGCCCGCCGAACCCGGAGTGCCCGGAGCCGTCTTCGGTGGGTCCCAGTGGAAGGTCTTAGTGTCCTTGCTGCCGTTGCTGCCCACGCCGCGGTCGAAGGCCTTGTCGCCCTGGAAGGGGTCGACGAGCGGGATCTGCTTCACCGGGCCCTGTTCCTTCGTACGGGCCTTGACGACGATGACCTCCGTGGCGGCGAACGTCTCCCAGCGGGTGCCCGTGTAGCTCGCCGCCTTCGTGTCGACGACGGTGTCCGGCTCCTGGAGCGGATTGCCGCAGTTGCACTTGACGGCGGGCGCCGTGTAGTCGTCCACGAGGACGAGCACGCCCTTCTGCAGCACCGACAGGTACTCGCTGGCTTCGCCGTCGCGGAAGTCGTGGTTCTTGACGAGCGTGTCGGACTCCAGGCTCGTCTCGGTGAGGCCGTTGATGTACTCGCCGATCCTGCTCTCGTCGATGTTCTTCACCCCGGCCCACGCCCTGGCCTTCTCGGGGTCGTCGGTGAGCTGCTTGATCAGCGAGGCCTTGTCGCAGCGCGTGGCGCCCTGGACGCCGCCGAAGGTGCCCCGGGCGTCCCCCGCCCGTTCCCCGCCGCCGCGCACGGCGGTGCGGACGCCGCGCAGGTCGGTGTCCGGGTGCTCGGCGAACGGGAAGGCACCGGCCTCCCCCACGGCTTCCAGGACGAGCTGGACGGTCTTCTTGCCGCCGGACCCGCACCCGGCCAGGCTCGCGCCGCCGATCAGCGCGGGCAGCGTGAGGAGCGCGACGGCCCGGAGCCGGCGGCGCCGCGCGGACGGTTTGTGCTGTGTTCCTCGGAACGGACTGGCCACCAGCCGCATCTGCATCCCCCGAAAGCTGGTCGGTTCTTGCCTTCGTCGTCATTGCTTCGTTTGCTGCTCAGTGCGTCGCGCACTTCGTCACCCAGCCGCCGTTGCACGTGCTGCCCGGGTCCCCGGTCGGCCGGGTCGTGGGGTAGCCGGGATAGCCGGGACGGTCCGTGGCCTGCCCGGACGGGCCGGGCGGGGAGGGGCTGGCGTTCGCGGAGCTTCCCGGCTCGCCGGAGTCGTCCGGCTGCGAGGACTCTCCGGGCTGGACGGTGCCCGTGGAACCGCCGTCCGGTTGTTTTCCGCTGTCCCCGGGGCCTCCCGCCGACAGCACGCCTGCGACGGTGCCGCCCGCGATGAGGAGCAGCGCCAGCAGCGGTCCCAGGTAGACGGGCCAGCCGCGGCGCGGCGCCGGCGTCGTGCCGGGGGCCGGGCTCGGGTCCGGTGCCGGGTATCCGGGAAGAGGGGTCTGCACCGCCCCCTGGGCGCCCATCGGATACCCGGCATACCAGCCCCCCGCGCCTGCCGGTCCCCCGTGCACGTCACCGGACGTGCTCGTCGGCGCCCCGGCCGTCCCGGAACCGCCGCCCGTGCCGGGGCTTCCGGCCGCCCGGTGGCTCCCTGCCGACCCGGTCGAGCCCTGCATCGAGGCCTGAGGCGAGCCCTGATACGAGCCCTGATGCGAGCCCTGAACCGCCGGGCCGCCGCCGTACAGCGGTGCCGCACGGCCGGATCCGGAGCCGGCGGCCCCGTGGACCGGCGGAGGCGGCTGGGGCGGCCGGGCCGGGGTGGGCGTGGCGACCGCGGTGGGCACGTATCCGCCGGGCTCCGGCCCGGCCCCGTCGGGCTGAGTGAGCATCCGGCCGGAGGCGACGTCGTCCAGCAGGCGCTGTGCCTCGGCCGAGCCCATGCGGGTCTGCGGGTCCTTGCGCAGGAGGCCTTCCAGGAGCGGGGTGAGCGGCCCGGCGCGCCTCGGCGTGGGCGGGTCGTCCTGGACGACGGCCTGCAGGGTGCTGAGCGCCGAGGTGCGGTGGAAGGGCGAGACGCCCTCGACGGCCGAGTAGAGGGTGGCGCCGAGGGACCACAGGTCGGAGGGGGTGCCGGGCCGTTCCCCGAGGGCGCGCTCGGGGGCCAGGTAGTCGGGCGAGCCGATGAGGTCGCCGGTGCGGGTCAGGGTGCCGGAGCCCTCCACCAGGGCGATGCCGAAGTCGGTCAGCACGACGCGGCCGCCGGGCTCCAGCAGGACGTTGGCGGGCTTGACGTCGCGGTGCAGGACGCCGCAGGAGTGCGCGCTGCGCAGCGCCTGGAGCACCATTGAGCCGACCTTGGCGGCCTCCTTGGGGCTGAGGACGCCTTCGTGCTGCAGGATGTCGGCGAGCGAGCGGCCGCGGACGAACTCCATGACGATCCAGGGGCGGCCGTCCTGCTCGACCACGTCGTGGACCGTGATGACGTTGGGGTGGCTGATGCGGGCGGCGGCGCGGGCCTCCTGCTTCAGGCGGGCGTAGAGGGTGCGGACGTCCTGCTCGCGCATGTGGTCGGGTGCCCTGACCTCCTTGGCCGCGACCTCCCGGTCGAGGAGTTCGTCCACGGCGCGCCAGACCACGCCCATGCCTCCGCTGCCCAGCTGGTCGATCAGCCGGTACCGGCCGGCCAGTAACGGATGCCGCTGCTGCTCGCCGTCCACGGTCGGTGCGCCCCCTTCCCCGTACGCGCGGCCTCCCGGGCCGTGCGCGTTTTCGGGCCACACCGGCTGGGACGTGCCGGGTCCGGGCGGCGTTCCCGGTTCCGCTGCCGTCGGGGGGCACGCGGCGCACGGTGCGGCGCACCGGCGCGGGTTCAGGCGCGTGCGTCCGGGGTGCGGCTCACCTTGCGCCCGAGTGCGGCCGCCGCGCGGGCGAAGGCGGCGGCGTCGTGGACGGCCGCTCCGCCGGGGTCGTTGTTGAAGTAGGCGTACACGTGGGCCCGGTCGGGCCACGTGTCCGCGATGCGGCCGGCCCAGCTCGCGAGCGCGGTCCGGCCGTAGCGCGGCCAGGGCCGGGCGCGTCCGCTGTGGAAGCGCACGTAGCCCCAGGAGGCCGTCCGCCACAGCGGGGTGACGGGCCGTGATCCGTGGTCGGCCCAGCACAGGGCGGCGCCGTGGCCGCGCAGGACGGCCTCCACCTCCTCGGTCCACCAGGAGTCGTGGCGAGGCTCGACGGCGACGCGGACGCCGCCGGGGAAGCAGCCGAGCGCGGTGTCCAGGAGGGCGGGATCGGCGCGCAGGGTGGGCGGCAGCTGGAGGAGGACGGGGCCCAGCCGGGGGCCGAGCCCGGCGGCGTGGCGCATCAGCCGTGCGACCGGCTCCTCGGGGTCGCGCAGCCGCTTGATGTGGGTGAGGTAGCGGCTCGCCTTGACGGCCATGACGAAGCCGGCGGGCGTGCGGTCGTGCCAGTCGGCGAAGGTGCCGGGCGGCGGCAGCCGGTAGAAGGCGTTGTTGTTCTCGACGGTCGCGAACTGCCGCGCGTACTCCTCCAGCCACAGGCGCTGGGGGCAGCCGTCCGGGTAGAGGACGCCGCGCCAGTCCTTGTACTGCCAGCCCGAGGTTCCGACGTGGAGAGGCATGCGGGTCTTGTGCCCCGCCGGTGCGGGCGCCTCACGGGCCGCCCGTGAGGAACCCCGGATCGGCGGCGCGGTGCGGCAGGCGCGCGGTTCGCCGCGGGATCGCCGGGGGCGGGGGCGGTCTGCGGTTGACTGGGGGCATGGACGAGCCCGCCTGCATCTTCTGCGAGATCGCCGCGGACGGCTCCGCGGGGCACCGGGTCTTCGAGGACGCGGCGGCCGTGGCCTTCCTGGACGCCCGGCCGCTCTTTCCGGGCCATGTGCTGGTGGTGCCCCGGCGGCACGCCGAGACGCTCACCGACCTGTCCGCCGAGGAGGTGGGGCCGTTCTTCGCGCGCGTGCAGGCGATCACGGGGGCCGTGGAGCGCGGGATGGGCGCCGCCGGGTCGTTCGTGGCCGCGAACAACCGGGTGAGCCAGTCGGTGCCGCACTTCCACGTGCACGTGGTGCCGCGCAACCGCAAGGACGGCCTGCGGGGCTTCTTCTGGCCGCGGGGGCGCTACGCGTCGGACGAGGAGGCGGCACAGGTGGCGGCGCGGGTGCGGGCGGCGCTCGCGTCCGGCCGGGGGGCGCGGGGCCCGGGCCCTGAGCCGCCCGGCACACCGGCGGCCGGCTCCTGACATGGACGATCGGCGGGAATCTGACCATATTAGAAATATGGCTTCCCTCGTTCTCCGGAGTGCCGCCCCCGGGAGAAGGGGTGGATCATGAGATTCGATGACCGCGTGGAGGCCGGGCGCCGCCTGGCCGAGCGGCTGGGCCACCTGCGCGCCGAGGATCCCGTCGTCCTGGGCCTGCCGCGCGGCGGCGTCCCCGTGGCCTACGAGGTCGCCCGGGCGCTCGGCTCCCCCATGGACGTGGTGCTCGTGCGCAAGCTCGGGGTGCCCTTCCACGAGGAGCTGGGGTTCGGCGCGATCGGCGAGGGCGGGGTGCGGGTCGTGCACAGCGAGATCGTGCGCATGAGCCGGGTGGAGGAGGACGACCTCGCCGAGATCCAGCAGCGCGAGGAGGCGAACCTGGCCCGCCAGGCCGAGCGGTTCCGCGGCGGCCGTCCCCGTATCCCTCTGAAGGACCGCACGGCGATCGTCATCGACGACGGCGTCGCCACGGGGGCCACGGCGGCGGCCGCCTGCCAGGTGGTGCGGGCCCAGGAGGCCGCCCGCGTGGTGCTCGCCGTGCCGGTGGCCGCTCCGGACGCCGCGGAGGCGCTCCGCGCGGAGGTGGACGAGCTCGTCTGCCTCAGCACGCCGGCGGTCTTCTTCGCGGTGGGCGAGTGGTACCACGACTTCTCGCAGACCCCGGACGAGGAGGTCATCGACCTGCTGGAGCGCAACAGGGCGGCAAGGACGGATCCCGGAGGTGTGCGATGACCACGGAGAAGATCGTCGAGAGCCCCATCGACATGGAGTTCCGCGAGGCCGGCGCGCTGACCCAGGCGGCGGTGCGGCTGCACATGCACGACGGTACGGACTTCACCGCCGTCGGGACGACCAACCGCAACCCCGCCGACCCCTCCCAGCAGCGCGTCGGCGAGGAGGTCGCGGCGGCGCGGGCGCTGCGCGACCTGTCCGAGCAGCTGCTCGACAAGGCCGGCGTGGACATCGAGGAGGCCACGCACGTCGCGACCCGGCTCAACCACTGACCGCGGTCCGGGCCGGCCGGAGACCGGCCCGGACCGTCACCGCCGGTCAGACCTCGATGCCGTCGGCCACCCTGGAGGACGGCACGCACAGCATCCCGTCGAAGGCGTCGGCGACCGGCGTGTGCAGGTACGAGGCCTGCAGCCGCGTACGGTCGGGGCTGCCGTCGCCCTTGGGCGCCCGGCGCAGCCCGGCGAGGCCCGTGGCCCCGGCCGGAAGGGCTTCGGCGAAGGCGGCCTCGATGCTTCCGCGCTCGGGCGGCTCCAGCTCCGTGTCGTCGACGGTGAAGCCGAACGGGGCGCTCTCGTCCAGCGGCATCTCCGCCGTGCGGCCGCCGACGCACGACACCCCGAGGGCGAAGTAGTCGTCGCCCAGGGAGCGGTGGAGGTACTGCCCCATGGGCAGGGTCGCCGCCGACCCGTCGAAGGTGACGGGCTCCTTCTGGAGATGGGCGTTGTGGGCCATGAGCACGACGCGCGCGCCCGGCGCGGCGTGTTCCAGGTGCCACAGGACGGACCCGGCCATGTAGACCTCCCGGGCCGAGGTGTCGACGCTGAATCCGCGGCCCGCGAAGAGGTCGGCCATGGCCCGCAGGGTGTGGTCCGCCTGCGTCGCGGCTTCCAGCCGCCGGAGGGCGACCTCGTACGCGTGCCGGCCGGTCCGGGCGACCTGCAGGGGCTCGGTGGCGCGGAAGCGGATGAGGAGGCGGGCGAGGGCTGCGGTGAGGGCGTCCTGCTCGGCGGCGTCCAGGCGGTCCCACGCGGGAGCCGCCGCGGCCGCCGACCGGCCGGCGAACCGCTCGGCGATCGAGATGGCGGTCCCGGCCAGCGGCAGCGCCCCGGGGTCGGCCTCGGCGAGGTGGTCGGCGACCGGGCGGAGCGCGGGCAGGAGGGAGCCGCCCGCCGCCGGGATGTCGACGCCCGCGAAGCCGACGGGCCGGGCGGCGGTGCGGTTGTGCAGGCGGAGCGCGTGGAGCAGTTCCCGCGCGCCCATGGGGAGGTCCGCCGCGGTGATCCGGGCGAGGTCCTCGTCCCGCCCGGCGCCCCGCGCCCAGCCGTCGAGGGCGAGGGCTTCGCTGAAGCCGTACTCGAAGGCGAGGACGGTGAAGCCGCAGCGCTCGGTGAGAAACCGCAGGAGGCGCCGGCGGACGAGCCCGAACTCGTGGATGAAGTGCGAGCTCTCGCCGATGCCGACGACGCGGGCGTCGCCGATCAGGGCGCGCAGCGGCTCCAGGTCGTCGAGCGGGGCGTCCGGGTCGATGGTGGTCAGGGTGGTGGCGTGGTCGCGCAGCCACTGCGCGAACGGGTCACGGCCGGAGGTCTGGACGGGCATGCTGAAGGCTCTTCTCTCGGTGGAGGAACGTGCCTCTCGGGGGAGGAACGTGCGGATGCAGATCACCGGTGGGGAAGCGCGCACGCCGGACGAGCTCCCGGCGGAGAGCGGGGAGCAGGGAGCGGGGAGCGCGGCTTCCCGGAGGAGCGTCAGCGGAAGAGAGTGCCCGGAACCATGATCAGAGGTTAACCGGCGCCTCCGGCCGCGGGCAACGGAATTGACGGCGCGGCGCTCACGGCGCGGCCGCCGCCGGTTCGGCGCTCCCCTCCTGTTCGTCGTCGTCCGCCGGGAGGCTGTCCATGAAGGAGCTCACCGAGAAGACGGCCCGTCCCGGCCCGGCCGGCCCGTAGCCGGGGGGCGAGGTCAGCCCGTGCTCCTCCAGGGTCGCCCGGTACACCTCCAGGAGCCGCACGTGGTACTCCAGCGGCGCGCCCTCGGGGTTCAGCCGGCCCAGGGGCGTGGTCGGTTCGGGGCACCAGGTGCTGAACCGCGGGACGATGCCGTGGGACATGAAGAACCGCAGCCCCTCGGCGGTGGACGCGATCGCCTCGCCGACGGTGGCGAACCCGTCCGGGGCGGCCATCTCCACGCCGGCCACGAAGTTGGGGATGACGTTGCGGGCGCCGAAGACGTCGGCGGAGTCGAGGATGCGCCGGTGCCACTCGTCGCGGCCCACGTAGCGCTCCTTGCCCGGGCAGTAGAGCTGGAAGAGCCGCTCGTCCCACACCTCGAAGTTGGGGTGGTAGATGCGGATGCCGTAGTCGTGGAAGCGCTGCACGTCGGCCTTGGGGAGGGCCTGCGCGACGACCTTGCCGATCCAGCGGCCGGGGAAGCGCTCCTCGATGGCCTGCGCGTAACGGCCGTAGAAGTCGGCCTCGGTGAGCCCCCCGACCTTCGAGGTGATGGCGCCGCCGGTCAGCGTGTACGCCTGCGAGGCCCGGGCGGTGTCGTGGCGGTCGATGATCTCCAGCGCCTCCAGGACCTCCTCGACCGGCTTGACGCCGGTGTACGGGCGCCCGGCGGCCTTGTGCTGGCGCCAGTTGTGGTTGATGTCGCAGTACTGGCACTCCTCCTTGGCACCGAAGTACTGGCACACGCGGAAGACCGTCAGATAGACGAGGTAGCCCCACTGGATGGTGGGGGCGACCTCCATGACGGACTTCCCGTTGGGAAGGGTCTGCCGGTAGTAGTCCGGCATCGGCGGCAGGCCCACGTCGGCGATCCGGCGCCCGTCGAGGTAGAGGCCGAGCGCGCCGTCCTCGCCGGCCCGGACCCGGTACGGGGAGGCGGGGTTGACGCGGACGGAGACCACGGTGCGGCGCAGCTCGTAGGGGCCGCCGGTCAGCACGATCTCCTCCGGCGGGCGGCGCAGGGCGGCGGCGCCGAGCTCGGGGAGGGTGCGGTGGTCGAAGGAGAAGATGAAGTACGACTTGGGCTTGACGCCGCCGGACGCCTCGTTGCCGGTGTCGGTGAGCGCGGAGTCGTCGAAGGCCATGCCGCCGCGCAGCAGGTCCTCCTTGAGGACGGCTTCCCGCGGGACGTGCGGGAACCGTTCCATCAGGCCTTCGATCAGGTGGGTACGGCCGGTCATGTGCGGTGCTCCCCCTTCGTGCGTGCGCTGCGGGCGGGGTTCGCCCGTGATCACTGACGCTAGTCCTGCGCGGTGCGGGGCACGCAGCCGGGTCCGCCGTGAGGAGGCTGTACGGTCCTCGGATGAACTGCTGCGAAACGATCACCCTGGGTGAAGTGACTGTCCGGATAACGGACGAGTTAACCGGATCTCCCTCCGCCTGCACATACTCGAACATCCCGATCTCGCATGATGGACAGGCACGACCATGAGCCGGACAGACATAACCTCTCCCCCGCACACGGAGGGCGCCCCCGCACAGGGTTCGCCGCTCTCGAACGGGCTCAAGCAGCGGCACCTGTCGATGATCGCCCTCGGCGGCGTCATCGGCGCGGGCCTCTTCGTGGGCTCGGGCGCCGGCATCGCCGCCGCCGGCCCGTCGATCGTGCTCGCCTACGCCGTGTCCGGGCTGCTCGTGATGTTCGTGATGCGGATGCTCGGCGAGATGTCCGCCGCCAACCCCGCCTCCGGCTCCTTCTCCGTCCACGCCGACCGGGCGATCGGCCCGTGGGCCGGCTTCACGGCGGGCTGGATGTTCTGGACGCTGCTGGTCGTGGGCGTGGCCATCGAGGCGATCGGCGCCGCCCACATCGTGCAGGGCTGGCTCCCGGGCACCCCGTCGTGGATGTGGGTCCTGGTCTTCATGGCCGTGTTCTGCGGCAGCAACCTGGCCGCGGTCTCGAACTTCGGCGAGTTCGAGTTCTGGTTCGCCGCCCTGAAGATCGGCGCCATCGGGCTCTTCCTGATCCTGGGCACGCTCGCCGTCCTCGGCGTGCTGCCCGGCAACGACTCCCCCGGCGCGGCGCACCTCCTGCACGACGGCGGCTTTCTGCCCACGGGCGTGAACGGCCTGCTGATCGGCCTGCTGGCCTCGCTCGCCGCCTACGGCGGCCTGGAGACGGTGACCATCGCCGCCGCCGAGGCGAAGGACCCGGTGCGCGGTGTCGCCAAGGCCGTCAGGACCACGATGTGGCGGATCGGCATCGTCTACGTCGGCTCGATGCTGATGATCGTCACGCTGATCCCGTGGAACGACAAGGCCGTCACGGAGAGCGGCCCGTACGCGGCCGTGCTCGACCGCCTCGGCGTCCCCGGCGGCGGGCAGATCATGAACGTGGTCGTGCTGATCGCCCTGCTGTCGGCCATGAACGCCAACATCTACGGCTCCTCGCGCATGGCGTACTCCCTGGTCACCCGCGGCCAGGGCCCCAAGGCGCTGGGCAAGGTGACCGGCGGTGTGCCGCGCCGCGCGGTGCTCGCGTCGTCCGCCTTCGGCTTCTTCGCCGTCCTGCTGTCCTACTGGTATCCCACCACGGTCTTCGCCTGGCTCCTGAACATGGTCGGCGGCGTCGTGCTGGTGGTGTGGGGCTTCATCGCCGCCTCCCAGCTGGTGCTGCGCCGCCGCCTGGAGCGCGAGGCGCCGGACACGCTCGTCGTGCGGATGTGGGCCTTCCCGTATCTGACGTGGGTGACGCTGGCCGGGGTCGTGGGGGCGCTGGTGCTCATGCTGCTGGAGGACGACACGCGCGTGCAGCTGTTCTCCACGGGCGGCCTGGCACTGGCGCTGGCGCTGGTGGGGTACGTGCAGCAGCGGGCGGCCGGCCGCCGAGCCGGGCGCTGAGCCGGGCGCTGAGCGCGCGGCCCGTACGGCATACACGGCATACGGCGAAGGCCGGTTCCCTCGATGAGGGAACCGGC
>NZ_JBPQTW010000219.1:0-11178 GCF_051386535.1 Streptomyces sp. URMC 127 | reverse complement strand
GGGGCCCCCCCCCCCCCCCGGGCCCCACCCGCCGTCCCCCACCCTCACCTCGCCTACCTCAATTCCCTCTGATTAGTAGCTAATTAGAGTGATTCTGGATTTACTTGTGCGATTTCGGGCATAATTTCCGCACTCACGTGGGCTCAGCCTCGCATCACGCGAGGACCGGATACGGGGAAAGGGGCCACTCATGTCCACCCAGCACACGGTGCGGATCCAGAACTTCGCATTCGTCCCGAACGAGCTCATCATCGAGGTCGGCGACTCCGTCGTCTGGTTGAACCGGGACAGCAGCACGCACACCGCCACGTCCGACGCCTCCCCGCCGGTCTGGGACACCGGCGAGATCCCCTCGGGACAGACGTCTTCTCCGGTCGACTTCCCGACCGTCGGCGTCTTCCCGTACCACTGCAGCATCCACCTGAGCATGAGGGCCATCATCAGGGCGGTCGTCACCAGGGACTGACCTCACATCACCATCCGGTCGCGTTTGACCTCGAAGGCCTGGAGGCCGGGCCCCGGGCGATACGCGACGCCATGCTCGCCACCCCACGCATCATCGTGATCGGCGATGCCGCCCCCGTGCGCTCACACACCGCCCCGCCCAGAGAGGCGATCAAGCAGCGCACCTTGGAGGAGCACTTCACTTCCCGCGGCAATACGGTCCTCAACGGCCGGCGTGTCAGCGTCTACGAACGTCATTGATCCCCCTGCTCTCCCTGGCTGCACCGAACTCGGCCGCCCCGGACAGGTAGCGGGGCGACCGAGTTCCCGGGGGAAGGAAGGGTTCAGCTCCCGCAGGCCGCGACCAGTTCGGCGGCCTCCTCCGTCAGCGACCGGGCGAGGACGTCCAGATCGGGCACGGCGACGGCGTCGGCGAGCAGGCCGTAGAAGACGCGGTCCTCGTAAGTGGTGATGCCTACGGCGAGGGATTGCCCGGGTGCGAGCGGGGCGAGGGGGTAGGCCTCGCGGACGGGGCTGTTCGCGAGCGTGAGGCCTCGGACGCCGCGCAGCGGGACGCTGGAGATGAGCAGGTCGTAGAAGAGGCGGCCCGAGCGGGCGATGAGGCCGCCGCCGAAGCGGTGGCCGAGGGGCGGGATGACGTCCGCAAGCAGTGCGGCGGCGCCCGGGCCGGTGGCGGGGCCCGCCTGCTTGTTGCGCGCCATGGCCTGGCGCACGGCGCGCAGGCGGGCGAGCGGTTCGGGCTCGTCGACGGGGAGGCGGGTCAGGTAGCCGGAAAGCCGGTTTCCTGAGGCGCTCGGGTCGTTCGTGCTGTTCTGGCCATTCGTGCTGCTCTGGCCGTTCCGGCCGTTGTGGCTGTTCGGGTCGCGGAGCGAGACGGGGACGAGGGCGCGGGGTCGTACGCCGTCGCTGCCGTCGCCGCGCTTGTCGAGCCAGCGTCGCAGGCCGCCGGCGACCACGGCGAGGAGGATGTCGTTGACGGTGCCGCCCGTGGCCCGGCGAATGCGGTCCACGTCGCGCAGGTCGACGACCGCACCGTCGGCCCGGCGGGCGCCGGTGCCGCGGGAGACGAGGGCAGGTGAGGAGTGCACGTTCCAGGCCGCCCGGGCCATGGCGGAGCCGATGGACAGGGCCTGTCCTGCGTCGGTGACGGCACCGCGCAGCAGGCCGGGCAGCTTGCGCGGGTCGGGCAAGCGCAGGGCGGGGCCGGTCTTCTCCGGCCGGGGCGCACCACCGCCCGGGGCGGGTGCCCAGTCGGCAGCGGCGGGGTCCAGGAGCGACAGGGCGTACGACGCCGCGCGCATGCCGTCCGCGTGGGCATGGTGGAACATGAGCAGGACGGCGAAGGACGTGCCGTTCGCACCGGGCAGCACGTGCGCCGCCCACGGCGGGCGCCCCCGTTCGAGCGGCTGCTGCATCAGGGCCCCGGCGGCTACGTGGAAGTCGCGCACGGGCGCGGCGAGGTGCACATGGTCCGACGGGTCGTAGTCGGGGGCGACGTGGCGGGCGGCGGCGCCGACGGGGAGCAGGACCGGGCGGATACGGGTGTTCAGGCCGGGTATGCGGGCGGCGCGGGTGGCCAGCAGGTCGGCGGCTCGCCGGGCGGCGTCCGGGGTGTCCGCGTCGAAGACGAAGAGGCCGCCCATGTGGAGGGGGTGGCCGGCGGACTCGATGTTCCAGAAGGCGAGGTCGAGCGGGGCGAGCAGTTCGGGGGTCACTTCAGAGGTCACAGGGTCTCCGAGGTCACGGGGGTATGGGTACGCTCGCGCGTCGGATGGGGCGAGGGACGGCGCTGCCGAACGTAAGCGAGCAGAAGTCAATCGCCGCCGATCAACTACAGTCAAGTGCGGCTGCGTTACCCTGTGTAAACAATCCCCCAGGGGCTGGCCGGTTTTCAGCCCTCTTCTTTCAGTCCTCTTCTTTCAGCCCTCCCCCGCCTGCCCCCGCGACTGCCGAACCCGGCGCGGTGGGGACCGCGCCGGGCCGGCGTCTTGCGCGAAGGACCGATTCACCTACACGAAGGGCGTGATCCGCTCCTCGATGCCCAGCAGCAGCTTGCCGTAGATCTCCATGCCCATGGCGGGTGTGGAGACCGCCTGCCGTCCGGCGGTGCTCGCGTCGCGCCACATCCGCTGCAGGGGATTGGCGTCGGCGAAGGCACCGTCGCCGTGAACGTTGAGCAGGGTGTTGATGGCTTCCAGGACGTTCTTGATGACGTGTCCGCTGTCGGCCCGGACCCGGGCGCGGGTGGTCGCGTCGAGGTTGCCACCGCGGGCGGCGGCCTCGTCGATGTCCGCGGCGCCCCGGTGCAGGTGCAGCTGCGCGGTGTCGATGCGCATGGCGGCCTCGGCGATCTGGAGCTGTACGGCCACGGACTCGGCCTGCGTCTCGTAGTACGTGTACGAGATCGGCTTGGTCCCGGCCTTCTCGGTGACCAGCTTCAGTGCGGCCCGCCCCATGCCCAGCTGGGACCCCGCCAGGCCCAGGGCGAGAAGCGGTGCGAACGGGGAGCGGAACGGGCCCGTCGGCCCGTGGACCGCGGGCAGCTCGCCGGCGATCGCGCGCGGGACGGAGATGACGCGGTGTCCGGGCACGAAGACGTCCTCGGCGATCAGGCAGTTGCTGCCGGTGCCGCACATGCCGGCGACGTGCCAGACGTCCTGCATCTCCAGCTCCGTACGCGGCACGAGCATCATCGCCTGGTCGACCAGCGGCGTCGGCCGACGGGCATCCGCAGCTGCGGCCCGGGGCGCCCGCCGGTTGCGTTGACGCTCGGCGCACATAATCGGCTGCGCCTGGCTCTCGGCGCACACCGCGCAGCCCAGGTCTGCCGCTGAGGTACGCCACCGGTGAAGTACGCCACCAGCTTACGGCCGGGGCCGCTTCGACGGACGGCGTGGGGAAGTCGTGGGCAGCGACACGCTGTCAGCCTGCGGCGATGGCTCTCAGGGCCGCCAGATGCCGCTCATAGACAGCTCGCCCCTCGGCGGTCAGGGAGAGCCACGTGCGAGGACGTCGGCCGACCCGGCCCTTGTGAACGGCCACCCACCCGGCCTCTTCGAGTGCGGACACCTGCTTGGAGAGGACCGAGTCGGTGACCTCCACCAGATCCCGTACGAACCCGAATTCGGCCTTCCCGACCGGGGCCAGGGCGGCCACTACTGACAGACGTACAGGTGCGTTGAGCAGTGGTGCGAGGTTGTGCCGAGGATGGCTGCCCCGTGGTCCGGCAGGGAGCTTGCCTTCCGCGGCCATGCCTTGCGCAGCCTTGTCTTGCGCGGCCTTGTCTTCCGTCACGACGACCGCCACATCTCCAGCCAGGCCCCCATAGCGAGCGGCAGCGCGCAGGCCGTCGTGGCCGCTGCGGCAAAGGCGGGACTGTTCACGAACACGGTGTTACCGAGCGAGGCTGCCAGCGCAAAAACGGCGCCCCAGGTTCCCACTATTAGTCCATGCTTGGCGCCGAAGCCGCGGCGCACCACGCGCTGCCGTGCGGCGTACAGGCTCAGCCCGGTCACGAGGGCCGCATTGACGATCACGAAAACCAGGGCCGGGACGAAGCCGTGCCATAGGACGGCAATCGGGACCAAGATCAACTGCCCAGCGGCAAACACCCAGAGGTAGCGCGCATACCAGCCGCTCCGGGCCCGCGCCGCCTTTTCCACGTCAGCCACCCGCCCCAACGCCGCCTCAGCACCGGTGAAATCGTGCATGGCTCCCCGTCCCCCCTCGCTTACGCAGGTTATCGCTTTCCATAGT
This sequence comes from Streptomyces sp. URMC 127, assembly GCF_051386535.1. Lineage (NCBI taxonomy): Bacteria > Bacillati > Actinomycetota > Actinomycetes > Kitasatosporales > Streptomycetaceae > Streptomyces > Streptomyces sp. URMC 127. Next base: position 6,957 of record NZ_JBPQTW010000219.1, on the reverse strand, counting down.
GGCAAGCACTTTCCGAAGTGGCAAGTGAGGTGTTGCCTGTCCTCAGCGCCTGTCCCCGGAGCGGACATCGCGTGCCATCACGGTGGTCTCGGCGAGCAACTCGGCGAAGTAGAGAGCCGTTTCAGCGTGGGGCACGGCGATCGGCAGCGGGTTCTCGGCCGACGGCACCGGCGGACTGAGCACCACTGCCGGCGCAGCGGTCGTGAGCGGCAAAGGACGCGTACTGTCCACCGTCAGCATGTCGGCTATCAGGCAGGTGATCGCGCCGTCGCGATCGCGGCCGATCCAGACCGGGTACGAACCGTCGCCGGCGCCGCTCGGGAAGGCGATCGCGTTGGCGCCGGACACGGGGTCGTGGAACTCGGAGCAGACGGCCTCGCCACCGGCTGAGGCGGCGAGTTCCAGCCGGGCATCCGGGTCGGCGGCCAGCGCGTCCCGTGCAGCGACATCCAGGAAGACGCCGGTGCCGGAGTCGACGCCGAAGCCGTAGAACTCGCGGTCGCCGAGCAGGCGGATCTCCTGGCCGGGGAGGAGAGCCGGCTCCCAGGACGCGGTGGGCCTCGGTTCCCCGATGCGCAGCATCGCCGCCGTTGTCTCCTCCCAGGTCGTCTCCTCCGCCGTCTCCTCGCCGGCCCATTCGGACCGCCGCTCCACCTTGCCCAGCAGCAGGGGGTACGTCCCTGGCGGCACAGTCACCGTGAACGGCTCGTCGGCCGTCGAGAGCGAGGCCGGGTCGGCCGCGATCACCCTGCCCGTGGGCAGGCGCAGGCTCCCCGCGTACTCGGGCTCGATGACAGTCAGCGGTCCGTCGTACGACGCGAAGCGGCTACCGGGAACGAACAGGGCCTCCAACACCCCCGGGGAAAGCGGCTCGGGCGCGCTCCACAGCGGGGCGCTGACGGTCGGACCGGCCTTCTCCGGCTGCGGCGCGGGCACCAGCGTGACCGGGCCGGGCACACCCAGCAGGCCGGCGTCGGCGTAACGGGTCCAGTCGCCGAAGTCCGCCAAGGGGAGTGTGCGGTGCTCCTCGGGTATGCGCGCCATGGTGTCGAACCGGCCGTCGTGCTCCAGGGTCCGCCGGGCGCTCCCGTCAGGCCGGATGGTGAGGGTGAAGTGCGCGGCAGGGACCGGCCGTTCGGGCTCACCGGGTGCACGGTACAGCCACTGCCGGTGGCGCCTCAGGTGCAGTCGGCCGCGCCGCAGCTCCACGTAGTCGTACTCCCGGTGTCGCCTGCCATGCGCGTCGAAGAGGAGCAGGCCCACGTGTCCGGCCCGGCCCGCGATCCGCAGCTCCGCCAGTGGCCGGCCGTTCATGTGCAGGAGAGCCATGTACGGTTCGCTGGCCGCGTGGCGCCGCCGGGCCTCGCCCTCGGACACCGGGCTGATGACCGCCCGGCCACGAGCGCACCACCCTTCGCCGTACACGACCTCCACCGAGCCTGCGCTCATATCCGCCACTACCCCTCCCCCTTCACGCTCAGTGACGAAACTCTAAGGGCAGCCACTGACAGTGGGGGTCGGGACCGGTGCGTCAGCTCGTCAGCTCGTGGGCTCGTTCAGTCAGACAGGCTGCGGTCGAGTGCGGTGGCGATCCGGTCCAGGACGCCCTGCCAGTGCGCCCGCTGCCGTTCTCGTGCGTCGGCGTTCGCCAGGTGTTCCTGGTGGAAGCGGAGCGTCGTACGGGAGCCGTCCACGCTGGGGGCAAGGGCGATCTGGAGGGTGGTGGTGCCGTGAGTGACGCGGATCTTCCGGCCCTGGTGATAGCTGCGCACCTCGCCGGTCACTCCTGTGTCCGTCCGGTAGGGGGCGCCACGCTCGGGAGTGAGGGTCGCGCCGGGGCCGAGCCAGAGGGCGAGTCCGGCGGGGCTGCTGACGAGGTCCCAGACGACGGGCACGGGGTGGGGCAGTGTGCGGGACACGCCGATCTGCCAGCCGGCGTCCTGGGTGAGCCCCGTAGGCGTGGCAGTCGTCCTTCCCATGGTGGTCATCCTTCCTCGGAGTGCTCGGAGTGCTCGGAGTGGCGGGCGCGCAGCGCTCTGACCTTGTGGAGGTTGCCGCAGTGCTCCATGGAGCACCAGCGGCGGCGGCCGGGGCGTGAGGTGTCGACGTAGACGAGGTGGCAGTCTTCGGCGGCGCAGGTGCGGATGCGGTGGACGAAGGGGCCGGTGAGCAGCTCGACGGCGTCCCGGGCGACGGTGGCCAGGAGGTGCGTGCCGCTGGGCGTCCCAGCAGCCCACTGCCGCTGCCCGTTCGGCGCGATGGCGGGTGCCAGGGACGGCAAGGCGGCTGCCTCGTTGATGGTCGCCAAGTCGGCGGGCGGGTGCGGTTCGCCGCGCGTATGCGCGAGGACGACCCGGAACAGCGCATCGCGCAGCCTTCGCGCGTCGGTCACTTCCGCTTCGGAGATCTCCAGCGTGGGAGTCGGCGTCAGGCGTGACCTTTCGGCCCAGGCGGCCAGGTCGGCGGGCTCGTGCAGGACCTCGTACCGGCGGTAGGGACCGGGACCGCCGGTGGGCAGCAGTTCCAGGCACAGTGCGCCGGGGTCGAACCGGTAGGTGGCGCCACTTCGGGAGCGCAGCGTCAGTCCCTTGGTTGCAGAGGAGTCCATGTAACCAATATAACTGGTTACATGGCATTGAGTTGGAAGCTGGTCATCGACAGCACGAACGCAGCCGCCCTCGCGGACTTCTGGGCGGCTGCCCTCGAGTACGAGGTGGAGGACCCCAGCGCTCTCATCGAGCAGTTGCTGGCCGCCGGCCACATCACGGAGGACGCGGTCACCGAGCACCGTGGCCGCAAGAACTTCCGCGGCTACGCCGCGATCCGCCACCCCGAGGACCCGTTCGACCGGACGAGTGGCATCGGCCGCGGCCGGCGGCTGCTCTTCCAGGACGTGCCGGAGGCCAAGGCGGGCAAGAACCGTCTGCACCTGGACATCCACAGCGACCCCGGTGGCAGCTTGGACGAGCTGGTGGCACGGCTGGAAGGACTGGGGGCAACCCGCGTCCGCGAGGTCAACAAGGGGCCGGCCGGGCATTGGTGGGTCATGCAGGACCCTGAGGGCAACGAATTCTGCGCGGCGTAGGCCGGATCGCCCCCGCCCTCGGAATCAACCGCCCCGGACGCCCCGGCCCCCGCCCCGAATGGCAGTCCTGCCCTGTTCTGCCCTGTCCTTCACGGAACCTCCTAGCGCCGGCTCGGGCCCGCGCATCTCCCCCGTCGCCCCCGTCGGGCCCGGTGTCCACTCCCCCGTGACTCGGGCCCCGGATGTGCCCCCCCTGGGCCCGAGCCGGCGCTGTCCCGGCGCCGGAAACGGTGCTGTCGCCTCGGTGCCGGCACGTCATCCATTCAGCCCCGGGAGGCGGCGGATGTCGAGGAGTTTCCTGGTTTCCTCCGCCATAGGGGATCAGGGAAACCCCCACTGAGCTGCGGAAACGGCAGGCCGCTGCCAGCCCCGTCCACCAGGCTTGATGCGTTGCCGGGCCGGGCAGCGTACGGCGAAATCACCTGCCCGGCGGCAGCAACTGCGCCGAAGGTCTCCCCTCGCCCGGGCACAGACACGGGCACGGGCACAGACACGGGCACTGTACGAACGACTGGGAGATGTCGCGTTCAGGTCGGTCGCGGTTCATCCCTCGCCGCATGGGCTGGATGTCCGGCCCCGTACGTACGAGGACCGTTCCAGGCTGGTGAAGTCCCGGTGGAGTGCCCTGCAGACTCTCCTGCCGGCTTCGGCGGCATCAGGCAGATCCACGTCCCAGAGCCGTACCGCCTTGTCTCCAGAACTGGTGGCCAGCGTCTTTCCGTCCGGGCTGAATGCCACCAGCACCACCTGCGCGGCATTCTCGGAGAAAACCGTCCGGGCCTTCCCCGTGGCCACGTCCCAGAGCCGCACCGTCTTGTCGTCCGTGCTCGCGGCAATGGTCTTACCGTCGGGGCTGAACGCCATCGCCAGCACATTGCCGGACAGGCCGGTGATGACGTGACGGACTTTCCCCGTACCTGTGTCCCACAGCCGTACGGTGTCGTCGTAAGTGCCCGTGCGGACGGATTCCTCGCCGCTGCTCGTGGCAAGCGTTCTTCCGTCCGGGCTCAGCGCCATCAGCACGACCCGGTCAGTGTGGCCGGTGGCGATGGTACGGATACGGATATCGTCCGTGGTCACGTCCTGGACTTGCACAGTCCTGTCGGAATCGCCTGGACGACTCCCCGTGATGACAGTCTTTCCGTCGCCGCTGACCACCGCCGGGACTCCGGGGACCGTGCGGCCGGTGCGGGTACTGTGCATGGTGCCGGTGGCCACGTCCCAGATATGGACGGACGTGTCCTGCCCTCCGCTGACCAGGGTGTTCCCGTCGGAGCTGAAGGTCAGCCTCCGCACCGGAGCCGCGTGTTTGGAAAGGATTCCGCGGGTTTTGGCCGTGGGAATGTCCCAGAGCCGGACGGTGCCGTCGTAACCGCCCGTGGCGAGGGACCTGCCGTCAGGGCTGAAGGCCACGGATGCGACCAGAGCGGTGTGGCCGCTGAGGACGTGGCGGATCGTACGCGTTGCCACGTCCCACACGCGCACGGTTTTGTCGTCGTTGCTGGTGGCCAGGGATTTTCCGTCCGGGCTGAACGCCACGGCCTCTACGGCGCCGGTCTTCCCGGCCAGTGTGGTGCGGGCGGCCCCTGCCGGTACGTTCCAGACGCGCGCGGTGCCGTCGGAGCTGCCGGTGGCGAGGGTCTTGCCGTCAGGGCCGAACGCCACGGAATGCACCGGGGCGCTGTGCCCGGTGAAGGTGCCGCGGGCCGCCCCCGTTGCCGCGTCCCACAGCCGTGCCGTCCGGCCGCTGTTTGTGGCGAGGGTCTTGCCGTCGGGGCTGAACGCCACGGAGGTCACCGGGGCGCCGTGCCCTGTGAGAAGGGGGTGGGCTTTCCCTGTGGAGGTGTCCCAGAGGTGGACGGTGCCGTCATCATTTCCGGTGACGAAAGATCTGCGGTCGGGCCCGAAGGCGATCGACAGCACTACGGCGTCGATCGTTCTTGTGGCGGCATGGCGGATTCTCCCTGAGGAGATGTCCCACATCCGCACAACCCGCTCGCCTCCGGTGGCGAGGGTCTTGCCATCGGGACTGAACGCCATCGAAAGCAGCTGGGGACGGCTGACGGAGGCGTCACCGGCATGCTCCGTGGCGCGGTTGGTGCCCGTGGCGACGTCCCACAACCGGATGGTGTCATCGCCGCCGGTAGTAGCGATGGTGAGGCCGTCCGGGCTGAAGGCGGCCGAGAGTACCGGACGGACATGGCCCGTGAGGACACCGCGGTTTTCTCCTGTGACGGCGTCCCAGAGTCTCGTCGTCCTGTCATCGCTGCTGGTGGCAAGCAACTTTCCGTCAGGGCTGAAGGCGACCGACCGAACCTGTGCGCTGTGGCCGGTCAGAAGGGTGCGAGGCTTCCCCGTATCAGCCTGCCAAATGCGTGCCGTGCCGTCGGAACTGCCGGTGGCGACATTCTTTCCGTCGGGGCTGAACGCCACGGACGTCACCGCACCGGTATGGCCGGTGAGCCGGTGCCGGAGCGGGAGCGTGGCGGCTGCGTAGAGGCTGGCGGTCGCCTCGTCCGTGCTGCTGGTGCGGTGCGCCTGGACCGCCAGGAGCGAGGCCAGGTCGGGATCGGAGCCGAGCAGGGCGCTCGACTGGGCGGCCATCTGCCGGGATTGCGCCTCGCGCTGAGCGGTGACGGCGGCCTGGCGTTGCGCGAAGGCCACCCCTGTGGCGATCAAGGCCAGGGCCAGGAGGATCGCGAGACCGGCGAGCGACTGGCGCAGTCTCCGGCTGCGGCGACGCTCCGTTCTTCGCTCTGCGGCCTCGTGGGCGGCGCCGGCGTCGAGGAAGTCCCGCGCCACGGGGCTCAGGGTTGCGCGGCGGGCGGGATCGGCGGCCCATTCGCAGGCCGCGGCCAGGCGGGTGCCGCGGTACAGCAGCCCTGTGTCGCGGCCCTCGTCCTGCCATGCCGCAGCCGTTTCGATGAGGAGCTGGCGGATGCGCAGGCCGGCCCGGTCGTCGTCGATCCACTTCCGCAAGCGCGGCCAGGCGTGCAGCAGCACTTCATGGGCCAGCTCGACGTGGTCGGCGTCCACGGTCAGCAGGCGGGCTCGGGTGAACGCCTCAAGGACGCGTTCGGCCGACGTCTCAAGGACGCGTTCGGCCGAGGTTTCAAGGGCGCCTTCGGCCGGCGTCTCCTGGACGCCTTCGGCCGGCTCCCTTCCCGGTCCGGTGTGCAGGAGATGGGTACGATGGGTGCGATGGCTCGTCTCTCCGTCCTCACCGACGTGGACGAGCTGGAGCAGAATGCGCCGGGCCACGGCTTGCTGGACAGCGGGCAGGGAGCTGTAGGCGCGCTCGGCGGTGGCGGCCACGGCTCCGGATATGCCCCCGGTCAGCTGATAGCCGGCCAGCGTCAGCGTGGCGCTCTCCCGGTGCTGCCAAGTGCTGAGCAGGGCGTGCGAGAGCAGCGGAAGCGCTCCGGCCCGGGACATGGCGGCGCCCGCGCTGCTGAAGGGCATGAGGCCGATGTCCCGCAACAGGACTTCGACCAGACCCGTCTCCACTCTCAGGCCGGCCTCGCGGGCGGGCGCCGTAATGGCTTCGCGCAACCCGGCGTCGGTCATCGCGCCCAGGGTGATGTGGCCATGCTGGAGGGAGGACGCCAGTCCGGGGTAGGCGAGGCATCGGTCGTAGAAGTCCGCGCGGACTCCGAGGACGACCAAGGCGGTCGGCAGGCTGCCCTCTGGTCGACCGGGTCCTTGGCTCGTCTCTCCTCTCCCTCCGCGTGGGGCAGCGAGAGCGAGCAGCGCTTCCACGAAAGTGTCGCGCTCTTGGCCGTCCTGGCAGAGGGTGAAGAGTTCCTCGAACTGGTCCACGACGACGATCAGGGCTGTGGGCGGCTCGGCGTCGGGGGCGGGCGGGACTCTCT
>NZ_JBPQTW010000218.1:0-11352 GCF_051386535.1 Streptomyces sp. URMC 127 | reverse complement strand
GCCCAGGCGTGGGGCTGGCGGGCGGGCCTGGCCGCGGTGGGCGCGCTGGCGGTGGTGTGTGCGGTGGCGTTCCGGGTGCTGATCCCGAGGGCGCGGCACTTCAAGGCGGCGGCGGTGTCGCCGAAGCGGCTGGCCCGTACGGTGGCGGGGCACCTGTCCGATCCGCTGCTGCGGCGCCTGTACGCGATCGGCGCGCTGTTCATGACGGTCTTCGGCGCGGTGTACACGGTGATCGGCTACCGGCTGGCGGAGGCGCCGTTCTCGCTGCCGCAGGGCGTCGTGGGCTCGGTCTTCCTGATCTACCTGGTGGGCACCGCGTCGTCGGCCGCGGCCGGCAAGCTGGTCGGCCGGCTGGGCCGCCGCGGGGCGCTGTACCTGGCGGTCGGCACGACGGCGCTGGGCCTGCTGCTGTCGCTGTCGTCGTCGCTGCTCGCGGTCCTGGCGGGGCTGGTCCTCATCACGGCGGGCTTCTTCGCGGGGCACGCGGTGGCGTCGTCCTCGGTCAGCCGCGCCGCGAAGACGGGCCGGGCCCAGGCCTCGGCCCTCTACCAGACGGCGTACTACCTGGGCTCCTCGCTCGGCGGCACGCTCGGCGCGCTCGCCTACGGGGCGGGCGGCTGGGACGGCACGGTGGTGCTGGGCCTGCTGGCGATGGTGGGCGCGGCGGCGATCACGCTGTACGCGACGCGGCGGGCGCTGGTGGAGCGCCGCCGCGAGGCGGCACTCCGGGCATAGCCCGGACCCGCTGCCGAAGGGGCCGCCCCCACCGCCTGTCCCGGCGGGGGCGGCCCCTTCGGCATGTGCGCGGTGCGCGGTGCGCGGTGCGCGGTAGGAGCCTGCTGCACCATGCCCAGGCCTGGCAGGGGCGGGGCGCCGAGGCCCGCGCACCTCCAGCCACCCTCAAGGGTGAACCATTTTGCGCGACGTTGACATCAGGGCCGTTCCGGCGGGTCGATTGTCAGACCCCGGCGCCACGATCGCCCTATGACTCTTCACGACGTGGCCCTGCTCCACGACAACTGGCCCCGGAAGAAGGCCGAGTACTTCGCCGGGCTCGCGGCCGATCCCCCGGCCGGCTTCACGTACTCGGACAAGACCTGGGGCTACTACCCGGGCGTCACCGGCCGCCGCGAGGCGCTGACACAGTTCCACGCCATCGCGAGCGTCGTGGCCGAAGTGGCCGCGAAGCACGGGGTGCTGCTCAACGACGCGGGCGTCGAGAAGCCGGGTGAATGGCTCGGCGACGAGTGGAACCAGAGGATCACCGCCCACCTGCTGCTGGCAGCCGTCCACCGGGCCGCGTACTGCGGCCTCGCCCTGGACGACCTGGTGGACTTCCTGCGCGGGGCCGCCCCGGCGGAAAAGCACGCCGGGCGGGGCAGCGATGTACCGCACTGACATGCGAACGGGGCCGGCGGAGGTCCGCCGGCCCCGTTCACGGAGTGCGCTGCGCGCGGCGTTACGCGATCCGGTCCAGCACGATCGGGTTCGCCGTGAAGTCCGTGCCCTCCGGGGCGATCTCCACGCCGCCCTCCAGGGCCTTCAGCGCGTAGTCGAACTTCTCCGGGGTGTCCGTGTGCAGGGTCATCAGGGGCTGGCCCTCGGTGACCTTCTCGCCCGGCTTGGCGTGCATCTCGATGCCCGCGCCGAACTGCACCGGGTCCTCCTTGCGCGCGCGGCCCGCGCCCAGGCGCCAGGCGGAGACGCCGACGGCGTAGGCGTCGAGCTTGGTGAGGACGCCGGAGGCGGTCGCGGTCACGACGTGCTGCTCGCGGGCGACCGGCAGGGCCGCGTCCGGGTCGCCGCCCTGGGCCTGGATCATGCGGCGCCAGTGGTCCATGGCGGTGCCGTCGCGCAGCGCCTTGGCCGGGTCGGCGTCCTTGATGCCGGCCGCGTCGAGCATCTCGCGGGCGAGCGCGATGGTCAGCTCGACGACGTCGGCGGGGCCGCCGCCGGCGAGGACCTCGACGGACTCGCGGACCTCGAGGGCGTTGCCCGCGGTGAGGCCGAGCGGGGTGGACATGTCCGTCAGGAGGGCCACGGTCTTGACGCCGTGGTCCGTGCCGAGGCCGACCATCGTGGACGCCAGCTCGCGCGCGTCGTCGATGTTCTTCATGAAGGCGCCGGAGCCGACCTTCACGTCCAGGACGAGCGAGCCCGTACCCTCGGCGATCTTCTTCGACATGATGGAGGAGGCGATCAGCGGGATCGCCTCGACCGTGCCGGTCACGTCGCGGAGCGCGTAGAGCTTCTTGTCGGCCGGGGCGAGGCCGTCGCCCGCGGCGCAGATGACGGAGCCCACGTTGCGCAGGACGTCCATCATCTCGTCGTTGGAGAGCAGCGCGCGCCAGCCCGGGATCGACTCCAGCTTGTCCAGCGTGCCGCCGGTGTGGCCGAGGCCGCGGCCGGACAGCTGCGGGACGGCCGCGCCGCACGCGGCGACGAGGGGCGCCAGCGGCAGCGTGATCTTGTCGCCGACGCCGCCCGTGGAGTGCTTGTCCGAGGTCGGCACGGGCAGCGAGGAGAAGTCCATGCGCTCGCCCGACTTGATCATCGCGGCGGTCCAGCGGGCGATCTCCGCACGGTCCATGCCGTTGAGCAGGATGGCCATCGCGAGCGCGGACATCTGCTCGTCGGCGACCTCACCGCGCGTGTACGCGTCGATGATCCAGTCGATCTGCTCGTCGGTCAGACGACCGCGGTCGCGCTTGGCGCGGATCACGGAAATGGCGTCCATCAGCACATTTTCCTTAAGTTCGTGCGTCCTCAGTCTTCCCGGGGCCGGAAAGTGACCCGGAGGGGCTGCAAGCAGCAACCCCTCCGGCGCTTAGGGACATCTTTATCGATTCAGGTCAGCGGGCCCAAACGCATCCGGCAGGAGCTCCGCCAGCGGGCGGATGCCGGTCGTCGTGTCGACGGCGAGCTCGGGGCCGCCGTGCTCCCACAGCAGCTGACGGCAGCGGCCGCAGGGCATGAGCACGTTGCCGTGCCGGTCGCAGCAGGTGAAGGCCAGCAGCCGGGGCCGCGGCCCCTCGGGGTCGCGCCCGGCGACGAGCTCCGAGACCAGCCCGCACTCGGCGCACAGGGCGACGCCGTACGCCGCGTTCTCCACGTTGCAGCCGGTCACGGTGCGGCCGTCGTCCACGAGGGCCGCCGCGCCGACGGGGAAGCCGGAGTACGGGGCATAGGCCCGGGACATCGCGTCCCGGGCCTGCCCGCGCAGCTCCTCCCAGTTGGGGGAAGAGGTCACTTTCCTTGGCCCTTCCGGTAGGGCTTGCCGTTCGCCTTGGGCATCCGCAGCCGCTGCGAGGACACCGACAGCACCAGCAGGGTGGCCACGTACGGCGTCGCGACGACCAGCTCCAGCGGCACGGTCTTGGTCAGCGCGTACCAGACGACCAGCAGGATGCCGATCGCACCGGCGGCGATCGCGGCCGTGCGCTTGGCACCGCGCAGGCGCCAGGCGGCGAAGCCGATCAGCAGCACGGCCAGGAGCAGCAGCAGCGCGTGGACGGTCGGGCCGCCGGAGCGCAGCTGGAGGCTGTCCATGAAGCCGAACAGGCCGGCGCTCATGGCCACGCCGCCCGGCCGCCAGTTGCCGGAGATCATGGTCGCGAGACCGATGTAGCCGCGGCCGGCGGTCTGGCCGTCGGAGTACATGTGCGTGCCGATGGCGAGGAAGGCGCCGCCGAGGCCCGCGAGGGCACCGGAGACGACCACGGCCGCGTACTTGTACGTGTAGACGTTCACGCCGAGGGACTCGGCGGCCACCGGGCTCTCGCCGCAGGAGCGCAGGCGCAGGCCGAAGGCGGAGCGCCACAGCACGTAGAAGGTGCCGGCGAAGAGCAGCAGGGCGACGATCGTCAGCCACGAGACGTCGGTGACCAGGCCGCGGACGATGCCGGCGAGGTCGGAGACGAGGAACCAGTGGTGCTTCTCCAGGTCGCCGAGCCAGTCGGACAGGCCCGGGACCGAGAAGTTCGGCATGTCCGGCATGACGGGCGACTGCTTGTCGTTGCCGCCCGCCTGCTGGGCCGCGCTGCCCTCCGCGCCGAACAGCAGCTTGGCGAAGTACTGCGTGACGCCGAGGGCCAGGATGTTCATGGCCACACCGGAGATGATCTGGTCGACGCCGAAGGTGACGGTGGCGATCGCGTGCACGAGGCCGCCGACCGCGCCGCCGATGACGCCTGCGAGCGCCGCGACCCACGGGCCGTGCTGCCAGCCCATCCAGCCGGCGCAGAAGGTGCCGAGCATCATCATGCCTTCGAGGCCGATGTTGACGACGCCCGCGCGCTCGGCCCACAGCCCGCCGAGGCCGGCGAGGCCGATCGGCACGGCGGCGGCCAGGGCGGAGCTGTACTGGCCGGAGGAGGTCAGGTCGTTGGCGTCCGTGATCATCCGCAGGGCGGAGAGCAGGAGCAGGGCGCCCGCGATGATCAGCAGGACGACCGGGTAGGAGAGCCTGCGCCCCTTGCCGGCGTTGTTCTTGCCGCTCAGTCGCTCGGCGAGGGCGGCGGTGAAGGTCGTACTCACGCGGAAACCTCCGCCTTGTCGCTCTTACGGGCCTGGGCGGCGAGCTCCTCGCCGACCTTGCGCTGCTGCATCTTGAGGCCGTACCGGCGCACGAGCTCATAGGCGATGACGACGCACAGGACGATGACGCCCTGGATCACTCCGACGATCTCCTGGGCGTAGCCCTCGAACTCCAGCTGGGTGCCGGTGCGGTCCAGGAAGCCCCAGAGCAGGGCGCCGGCCACCATGCCGATGGGGTGGTTGCGGCCCAGGAGCGCGATGGCGATGCCGGTGAAGCCGATGCCGGCGGGGAAGTCGGTGCCGTAGTTGTACGAGACGCCGAGCAGGGTCGGCATGCCGACGAGGCCGGCCATGGCGCCGGAGAGCAGCATGGCGGTGATCACCATGCGCTTGACGCTCACGCCGGAGGCCTGCGCGGCGGACTCGGACTGGCCCACGGTGCGCAGGTCGAAGCCGAAGCGGGTGCGGCCGAGGACGAACCAGTAGGCGATGCCGGCCAGCACCGCGACGATCACGAAGCCGTAGATCGGCTTGGGCGTGGTCGGGATCTCGAAGAAGTGCGCCGAGTCGGGCAGGTAGGGCGTGTGGACGAGGTTGCCCTCCTTCACCGCGAGCCGGCCGTCCTTCAGGAAGTAGGCGATGACCGAGGCGCCGATGGCGTTCAGCATGATCGTGCTGATCACCTCGCTGACGCCGCGGGTGGTCTTCAGCAGACCGGCGATGCCCGCCCAGAGGGCGCCCACCAGCATCGCGACGATGATGATGACCGGGATCTGGATGATGCCGGGCAGCGCGAGCGCGCCGCCGACGGCGGCGGCGAAGAAGGCCGCGATGCGGTACTGGCCGTCGACGCCGATGTTGAAGAGGTTCATCCGGAAGCCGATGGCGACGGCCAGCGCGGACAGGTAGTACGGGGTGGCCTTGTTGATGATCCAGACCTGGCTGTCGGCCTTGGAGCCGAAGTTGACCATCACCTCGTAGGCGTGGAACGGGTCCTTGCCGGTGGCCGCGATGATGATCGACGTGATCACCAGGGCGGCGACGATGGCCAGGAGCGGGGCGGCGATGCCCAGAATGATCTTGTTCTTGTCGAGCTTCTTCACTTCTCGTCACCCTCCCCCGCGGTCTCGTCGGCAGCGGTCTGCTCGCCCTCGGCGGTCTCGCCGCCGGAGGCGTTCTCGTCGTCCTCGGTGTGTTCGAGGTGGCCGGTTGCGGCGCCGGTCATGGCCGAGCCCAACTCCTCCGGGGTGATCGTGGCGGGGTCGGCGTCGGCGACCAGGCGGCCGCGGAACATCACCCGCAGGGTGTCGGAGAGCCCGATCAGCTCGTCCAGGTCGGCGGAGATCAGCAGCACCGCCAGGCCCTCGCGGCGCGCCTCGCGGATCTGGTCCCAGATCTGCGCCTGCGCGCCGACGTCCACGCCCCGGGTGGGGTGCGCGGCGATGAGGAGCTTGGGGGCGTGGCTCATCTCGCGGCCGACGATCAGCTTCTGCTGGTTGCCGCCGGACAGGGAGGCCGCGGTGACCTCGATGCCGGGCGTGCGCACGTCGTACTCGCGCACGATGCGCTCGGTGTCGGTGCGGGCGGCCTTGTTGTCGAGGATGCCGCGCTTGCTGTTGGGCTTCTCGGTGACGTGGCCGAGGATGCGGTTCTCCCACAGCGGGGCTTCCAGCAGCAGGCCGTGCCGGTGGCGGTCCTCGGGGACGTAGCCGATGCCGCCCTCGCGCCGCTTGCGGGTCGGCGTGTGGCTGATGTCGGTGCCGTCGAGGACGATCGTGCCGCCGTCGGGGTCGCGCATGCCCATGATGGCCTCGACGAGCTCCGCCTGGCCGTTGCCCTCCACACCGGCGATGCCGAGGACCTCGCCCTTGTGGATGGTCAGGGAGATGCCGTCGAGGACCGCGCGGACCACGCCGTCGGGGTCGGTCGCCGACAGGTGCAGGCCGTCCACCTTCAGCATCTCGGTGTCGGTGACCGTCGACTCGCGGGTCTCCGGCGAGGGCAGCTCGCTGCCGACCATCAGCTCGGCGAGCTGCTTGGGGGTGGTCTCGCTGGGGACCGCGGTGCCGACGGTGGTGCCGCGCCGGATGACGGTGATGTCGTCGGCGACGGACAGCACCTCGCCGAGCTTGTGCGAGATGAAGATGACCGTGAGGCCCTCGGACTTGAGCTCGCGCAGGTTGCCGAAGAGCGCGTCGACCTCCTGCGGGACCAGGACGGCGGTCGGCTCGTCGAGGATCAGCGTGCGGGCACCGCGGTAGAGGACCTTGAGGATCTCCACGCGCTGGCGGTCGGCGACGCCGAGGTCCTCCACGAGGGCGTCGGGGCGGACGGCCAGGCCGTACGCGTCGGAGATCTCCTTGATCTTCGCGCGGGCCTTGCCGCCGATGCCGTGCAGCTTCTCGGCGCCCAGGACGACGTTCTCCAGGACGGTGAGGTTATCGGCGAGCATGAAGTGCTGGTGCACCATGCCGATGCCGCGCGCGATGGCGTCGCTCGGGCTGTGCAGGGTGACCTGCTCGCCGTCGAGGGTGATGGTGCCCTCGTCCGGCTTCTGCATGCCGTAGAGGATCTTCATCAGGGTCGACTTGCCGGCGCCGTTCTCGCCGCAGAGGGCGTGGACGGTGCCGCGGCGGACCGTGAGGTGGATGTCGTGGTTGGCCACGACGCCGGGGAACCGCTTGGTGATGCCCTCGAGTTCTACTGCGGGGGCCTGCGTACCTTCGGCTTCGGTACTGGTGGACGCTTTGATGGCGCACTCTCCTCGGGGAAGGGAGCGGGAGGAAGAAGCGGAGCGGTCCGGGCGGGGACCGGAGGAAGCTCCGACGGGCGGGGGCGACGCTACACGCGTCAATGCGACGCTACGCGCGTAGCGTTGGCCGCAGTGCCCCCGGCCGGGGGCCGGGGGCGTCGTACGGGCCCGGCGGAGAGGTCCTCTCTCGCGCCGGGCCCGAGGCCGTGCGGGTCCGGCCGGTCGCGCGGACCGGCCGGGAGGTGCCGGTCGGGGACCGGCGGGAGGTCACGGGGTGGACTTGACCTTGACCTTGCCGTCCACGATGTTCTTCTTCGCTTCCTCGACCTTGGCCTTGATGTCGTCGATGAAGCCGCCCGAGGTGGCCAGCGAGACGCCGCCGTCCTTGAGCAGGTACTGGTGCTGGCCGGTCAGCGGCTTGCCGTCCTTGACGCTCTTGATCATGTCGAAGACCGCCACGTCCACGTTCTTCACCACCGAGGTGAGGATGTGGTCCTTGTACTTGTCCAGGCCCGGCTGCTGGTACTGGTCGGAGTCGACACCGATGGCCCAGGCGTCGTTCTTGCTCGCGACGGCCTCGATGGAGCCGTTGCCGGAGAGGCCGGCCGCCGTGTAGATCACGTCGATGCCGCGGTCGAGCATGCCCTTGGCCTTTTCCTTGGCGGAGGCCGGGTCGTTGAAGCCCTTGTCGGTGCTGCCGAGGTACTCGGAGCTGACCTCGATCTTCGAGTTGGTCTCCTTCGCGCCCTGCTCGAAGCCCGCCTGGAACTTCTTGATCAGCTCGTTGTCCACACCACCGATGAAGCCGACCTTGCCGGTCTTGGACTTCAGGGCGGCGGCGACACCCGCGAGGTAGGAGCCCTCGTGCTCACCGAAGGTGATGCTGTCGACGTTGGCACCCGGGACGACCGAGTCGACGATCGCGAAGTTGGTCTTCGGGAAGTCCTTGGCGACCTTCTCCAGGGACTTCGCGTAGTTGAAGCCGACGCCGATGACCGGGTTGTAGCCCGCCTCCGCCAGGGAGCTGAGGCGCTGCTCGCGCTCGGCCTCGGTCTCGCCGTTCTTGGCGGTCATCATCTTGCTCTTGATGCCCAGTTCCTTCTCGGCCTTGTCCAGGCCGCGAGCGGCGGACTCGTTGAAGGAGTGGTCGTCACGGCCGCCGACGTCGAAGGCGAGACCGACGCCCTTGCCGCCGCTGCCGCCACCGGACTCGGTGGAGGACTCACCACAGGCGGTGAGGGTGAATGCGAGAGCCGCGGTGCTGATGCCCGCGACAGCGATGGTGGATACCCGGCGCACGAGAGGCCCCTTCACTCGAAGCGCCTCCATTGGCGCTGGTCGCCGGAATCGTAACGCGCGTAGATGGAGGGAAAAGGGGTAGAACAAAGCCGTTATCGGATCGAGGCGAACCACTATTGACCCGATTGCGTCCTTGATAGACACATCCGGCCCAGTCCCGCCTGGGATCGGCCGTCCGGGGCCCGGATAGGTTTTACGTACAACGTGATCTGGCCCCAATCGGCCAGGTTTTACGTACAACGTGACCTGCGACGCTTGATCCGCGCCCGGTCCGGCAGCGGCGAAGGCAATATGCACGCCAATGTGCAAGCAATAGGTCCGCCCCAACGCCTCTTCAGAGCCCTTCAGCAGTGCCCTTCGACAGTGCCCTTCGACGCTCCCTCAAATCGGGTGCTTGCTACAGCTAAATCCGCTGTGCGTCCAGCAATGCCGCGGCGGTGAAGAGTTCCACTCCGGCGGTGATGGAACCCTCATCGACGTCGAAATCGCCACAATGCAGGTCGCGGCGGGTCGTATCACCCACAGGGCGGACGCCCAGCCGGGCCATCGCCCCCGGCACGTGCTCCAGATACCAGGAGAAGTCCTCGCCGCCCAGGCTCTGCTCGGTGTCCTCCACGGAGCCGGGGCCACGGCGGGCGGTCATCGCGCGCCGCAGCAGCTCCGCGATGTCGGCGTCGTTGACCACCGGCGGCACGCCGCGGACGTAGTTGATCTCCGACTTGGCCCGGTGGAGGGCCGCCACCTCGTCGATCGCGGCGTGCACCAGGTCGGGGGCGTCCCGCCAGGCGTGCAGGTCGAGGCAGCGGACGGTGCCGGAGAGCTCGGCGTGCTGCGGGATGACGTTGGGCGCGTGGCCCGTCTCCATCCGGCCCCAGGTCAGCGAGAGACCCGAGCGGGCGTCGACCCGGCGCGCCAGCACCGCGGGCACGTCGATGGCGATCCGCGCGGCGGCGGTCACCAGGTCGGTGGTGAAGTGCGGGCGGGCGGTGTGGCCGCCGGGGCCGCCGAGGGTGACCTCCAGCCGGTCGCACGCGGAGGTGATGGGTCCGGCCCGCAGCCCGATGCGGCCGACCTCGACCTTGGGGTCGCAGTGCACCGCGATGATCTTGCCGACGCCCTCCAGGGCCCCGCACTCGATGGCATCCAGGGCGCCGCCGGGCAGCACCTCCTCGGCGGGCTGGAAGATCACCCGGACGGGGTTCGGCAGCCGGCCCTGCTCGGCGAGGTCGGCGAGGACCAGGCCGGCGCCGAGGACCGCGGTGGTGTGGACGTCGTGCCCGCAGGCGTGGGCCATCCTGGGGACGGTCGAGCGGTAGGGGACCGTCTTGGTGTCCGGGATGGGCAGCGCGTCGAGATCGGCGCGGATCGCCAGCATCGGCCGGGCGGGCACCCCCGGCTCCCGGCCGATGTCGCAGAACAGCCCAGTGCCCGTGGACAGCGTGCGCGGGGAGAGCCCGGCCCGCTGCAGTCTCGCCTTGACCGCCGCCGTGGTCCGGAACTCCCGGTTGCCCAGCTCGGGGTGCATGTGCAAATCCCGCCGGAAGGCGATGAGTTCATCGCGCAGCCCCGGCGGGAGCGTACCGGCGAGCACCCCCTCGCCCGTCCCCTGAGAAGTGGCAGTCCCGGCGTCGCAAGGCATCAGATGGTTCACGCAGGGAAGAGTAGAGCCCCTACCCCGGCAACTGCCCCCCGATCAAGAAAAGTTCAGCCGCATGGATGGCGCATCTGAGGGGTATGACCAGTCTTTACGGCTCAGGGAGCGCTCAGCGGGCTGGCCGGAAGTCGCCGCACATCCCGGGCCGTGTCCGTCACCTCGGACAGGAAGCCCCCGGCCCGCGGCGAGGCGTGCTCCGTGAGCCATACGGGGTCGATGTCGCAGACCGCGACGGTGATCCCGGTGCCCGCGAGGGCCAGCGGCAGGGTGTGCACGACGGTCGAGGGGAAGCTGAGGACGGTGCGGCCGACGGGCCCCCGGCGAGCGACGATCTCCAGCGGGAGTTCGGGGCGGACGACTTCCAGCCCCGTGCGGTCCGCTATGCGGCGCAGCTTGTCCGCGCTCTCGCGGCGGTGGGCGAAGTAGCGCGTGGCGCCGTGCGCGCGGGCCAGCGCCGCGACGGCCTCCAGGTAGTGCCCGGGATCCACGACACCCGTCTCGACCAGGGACGTTCCCACGAGGTCCGTGCCGCGGGAGATCCTGGGCGGGCCGAAGGCGGAGCGCGTCCAGGCGAAGTCGTTGGCCCTGACCTGTACGCCGGGTGGCGGTTCGACCGGGAGGGAAGTGAAGGAGGTGAACACCTCTACGCTCCGGCGATCGTTGGGCGTCAGCATCCGGCGCGCTGAAGCAGAGACCGGCGCGAAGAGGAGATCGCGCGCCCCTCGGCTGCCGCGCCGGTGCCACCGTACGAGGCTTTCGCCTCGCGCGAGTTGGGCGACGAATTCCATGGTGGCCGTGCCGTCGTCGACCACGACCAGCTCGCGGGCCCGGGTGATCGTCAGCAGCAGCTGGACGTAGCGCGAGAACGGGTCGCCGATCACGATCCGGTGCGCCCGGCGGAGCGGGCCCGCGAGGCCGCCGATCGTGGCCACCGGCGCCGCGGGCCCGCCGCGCGCCTCCTCCCAGCGCACCTCGTGCCCCTGGTCCCGGGCCAGCTCGGCCATCCGGCGCAGCTGCCCGCGCGACATCGGGTCGTGCGGGGCGAGGACGACGATGACGAGACCGGTGGGGCGGGGCCGTACGGGTGAGGCGGTGGTGATGGGTTCGCGGG
>NZ_JBPQTW010000217.1:0-11365 GCF_051386535.1 Streptomyces sp. URMC 127 | reverse complement strand
CCGCCCGCCGACCCCCTCCCCCTGCACCGTCTGCACGTCGCACCGCCGCAGGTGCCGCCGTTCGCCATGGGCTCCTTCGACGCGTTCGGCCCCGACGCCCGGGCGGGCTACCCGCACCGGCACACCTTCTACGAAGTGGTCTACGTGACCGGAGGCGCGGGCGCGCACGTCATCGATCTCGTCCGCAGGCCGCTCCAGTTACACCTTCCGCACCTGTGCGTCATCCTGCCCGGCCAGGTGCACTACTGGGGGCGCGTGTCGGGCCTGCGCGGCGAGCTGATGCTCTTCGGCGAGGACTTCCTGCTGAGCCATCCCGGTGACCGCGAACTGCTGCACGCGCTGGGCGAGCGGCAGTGTCTCCGGCTCCCCGCCGCCCGCTCCGGCGAGGGCGACGACGCCGCGGGCATCGGCTCGCTGGTGCGGGCGATGAGCGCGGAGTACGCGGCGAAGGCGGAGGGCTACGCGTCCGTCCTGGAGGCGTACCTGCACATCCTGCTCGTCCGCGCGCTGCGCCTGCCCGGCGTGCGAAGACCGGCCGCCGCGGCGGCGGAGGCCGGCACGGGCGCCGGTGCCGGCACCGCGGCGGGACGGGCCGCGGACGTCGCCAAGGAGTTCGGCCTTCTGCTCACCGCGACCGCGGGCGCCGAAGGGCCGGTCGGCGCGTACGCGGCGCGCGTCGGCGTCTCGGTCGGCTATCTGAACGAGGCCGTCAAGCAGGCCACCGGCCGCACGCCCGGCGAGCTGCTCCGCGCGGCCCGCACGCTGGAGGCGAAGCGCCTGCTGACGGGCACCGCGCTCGGCGTCGGCCAGGTCGCGCGGCGTGTGGGCTTCGCGGATCCCGCCTACTTCTGCCGCTTCTTCCGCCGGGAGACCGGGGTCAGCCCGGGCGACTTCCGCCGCCGGGCGGCGGCCCGTCCGGGCAGCAGCGGGAATCACCACGTTCACCGTACGGAGTCCATCGCTCCGCACGGCTCGCCTCCTTAGGTTCATCGGTGAACCGGCCGGTCCCGGTGAACCGGCCGGCCGGTGAACCGACCGATCCCGAGGAGGCGGACCATGACGGACGATCACGCCCGCGCGGACGATCCGCAGGCGGCGGGCCGGCGCCCGCTCAGCCGCAAGACCCTGCTCAAGGCGGCGGCGCTCGTCGCCCTGCCGCTGCCCGCGCTGCTCGGCGGCGGCCCGGCCCTCGCGCGCGACCACCGGCCCTCGGACGGCCCGCTGCCGCCGACCCCGTACTGCGACGACGGGGACGACCCGACCCCGCCGCAGATCGAGGGCCCGTACTTCAAGCCCCGCTCCCCCGAGCGCGCCTCCCTGCTGGAGCCGGGGACGCGGGGCACCCGGCTCACGGTCAGCGGCTACGTCTTCGGGACCGCCTGCCGGCCCGTCGCCCACGCCCTCCTGGACTTCTGGCAGGCGGACGACGCGGGGGTCTACGACAACACCGGGTACCGGCTGAGGGGCCACCAGTACACGGATACCCGGGGAGCGTTCAGGCTGACGACGATCGTGCCCGGGCTCTACCCGGCCCGCACCCGCCACCTCCACGTCAAGGTGCAGGCCCCGGGCGGCCCGCTCCTGACGACGCAGCTGTACTTCCCGGGCGAGCCCCGCAACAACACCGACCCGCTCTTCGACGCGTCCCTGCTCATGAACGTCCGCCCGGCGGGCCCGGGCAAGGAAGCGACCTTCGACTTCGTCATCGACCCCGGGAACGGGCTGCACGGGTAGCCGGCGGGGGCGGTGGGGCGTGCGGCGGCGCGCCCCACCTCCGCGTCACCGGACGGCTACGGCGCCATCTCGTACGCCCCGGACAGCGCCTCGACCCGCTCCCACACGCGCGCCGAGCGGGCGTCGTCGACTACCGGGCGGCGCACCGCGCCCAGCGCCCACTCCTGCTGTTCCACGGTGGCCGAGTCCTTGCCGTGCAGCTCGACGGCGTGCGCGGAGAAGTCGCGGACGAGGACGGCGAACAGCTCGTCCAGAACATCCTCGTCGAGGCCGGTCAGGCGCGCCTGCTCCAGGATCAGCTGACCGTGGACGACGAGCGCGAAGAGCTGGCCGACGGCGAGGAGGAGATCGAGGTCGCGGCTCTGCTCCTCGCCGGGGGCGGCGGTGGTGACGAACGTGCACAGGGCGTCGGCCTGCTCCCGGAAGCGGCCGACGTTGGCCACGTGGGCGTACGCGTCGTAGGCGGCGCGCCAGTCGTGGAAGCGTATGGAGCCCAGGCCGCGGGCGGGCCCCTGCCGGAAGAGGAACGCGTCGTCGGCGGCGTCGAGGCGCGTCGGCACGGGCTCGTACTCAGCCGGGTTGAGCAGGTGGTTGGCCATGAACTTGAGGATGAGGGCGAGGTTGACGTGGACCGTGCCCTCCAGCTTCGGCAGGCCGCGGATCTCGGTGGCGGCCTGGGCGAAGTAGGTGTCCTTCTCGAAGCCCTTGGCGGCGATGACGTCCCACATGAGGTCGATGACCTTCTCGCCCTCCGTGGTCACCTTCATCTTCGTCATGGGGTTGAAGAGCAGGTAGCGGCGGTCGTCGGGCCCGGCGGAGCGGAAGTAGTCGACGGCGCGGTCGCTGAAGAGCTTCATGCCGACGAGGCGGACGTAGGCGTCGGTCAGCTCGCGGCGCACGTGCGGGAAGGCGGTCACGGGGCGGCCGTAGAGGATGCGGTTGTGGGCGTGGGTGACGGCCTCGTACATCGCGTGCTCGCAGATGCCGATGGAGGCGGTGCACAGGTTGAACTTGCCGACGTTGACGGTGTTGAGGGCGGCGTCGAAGGCGGCCCGGCCGGTGTGCAGGACGTCGCCGGGGGCGACCGGGTAGTCCTCCAGGCGGAACTCGCTGACGTACTTGGAGGAGTCGACGACGTTCTTGACCAGGTGGTACGCGGTGTGGCGGCTGTCGGCGGCGAAGAAGACGTAGCCGTCGGGGCCCTCGACGTCGGTGCGGCGGCCGAAGACGGAGACGAGGCCTGCGGCGTTGCCGTTGCCGATGTAGTACTTGGAGCCGGTGGCCCGGAAGCCGCCGTTGCCGTCGGGCTCCAGCAGCATGTCGGTGGAGTAGATGTCGGCGCCGTGGGTCTTCTCGGAGAGGCCGAAGGCGAACACCTCGCCCTCGGAGAGGAGTTGCGCCGCGCGGGCGCGGGCCTCGGCGTTGTCGCTCTGCCAGACCGGGCCGAGGCCGAGGATGGTGACCTGCCACGCGTACCAGTAGTCGAGCCCGTAGAAGCCGAAGATCTCGTTGAGGGCGGCGATGCGGGCGGTGTCCCAGCGCTTGTCCTGCTGCCCGCCGGCGGCCGCCGCGGGGGTCAGGAACGTCGCGAACAGGCCCTCCTTGGCGGAGAACGCGAGGAAGTCGGACAGCCAGGCGCGGGAGCGGTAGTCCTCGATCAGCTTGCGCTTGCCGCGCTCCTCGAACCAGTCGACGGTGGCGCGCAGCAGCCTGCGGGTCTCGGGGTCGAAGTGCGCGGGGTCGTAGGTGCGCGGGTTGAACAGGAGCGGGTCGGCCATGGAGGGTCGCCTTTCCGGCTTGTCGGAGGGTGCGGGGACGAGAACGAATTTCGTGAAGAGGAATTTCCTGAAGAGGAATTTCGTGAAACGGCTGAACGGCGG
This sequence comes from Streptomyces sp. URMC 127, assembly GCF_051386535.1. Classification (NCBI taxonomy): domain Bacteria; kingdom Bacillati; phylum Actinomycetota; class Actinomycetes; order Kitasatosporales; family Streptomycetaceae; genus Streptomyces; species Streptomyces sp. URMC 127. The sequence continues at coordinate 7,751 of NZ_JBPQTW010000217.1, read as the reverse complement.
CGGGAGGGGCGGGGTCAGCGCCCGGAGCGCAGCCGGTGGAGCGTGGCGAGGACGTCGTCGAGCCAGGCGAGCGTCATCCGTTCGTACGCGATGCCGCCGCGCAGGACGACGTGCTGCAGTTCCTGCCCGGCGTCGGGCGGTCCGGGCGCGTCCGGTCCGGTGAAGTCGCGCAGCTCCCCCGCGAGGTAGTGCGCGAGCCGGTCCGAGTGGGCCCGGTGGTGCCGCTCGACCTCGCGGATCAGCGCGGCGGGGTCGTCGAAGGCCGCGCCGCGGATCTTCACGGCGAGGTCGTGCCGGACGCTCTCCGGTTCGATCGGCTCGTGGAGCCATGCGGAGAGGGCGGCCCGGCCGGGGGCGGCGACGGAGTACTCCTTCTTGTCCGGGCGGCCCTGCTGCGGCACCTCCCGGACGTCGAGCCGTCCGTCGGCCTCCATGCGCTTGAGGACGCGGTAGATCTGCTGGTGGGTGGCGGTCCAGAAGTAGCCGATGGACCGCTCGAAGCGCCGGGCCAGCTCGTAGCCGGAGCCCGGCTTCTCCAGCAGGGAGACGAGGATCGCGTGCTCGAGCGCCATGGCAGGGATCCTGCTATGCAACTCGTTTCATAGACAAGGGGCGCCGCGCGGGTGAGACGCGGCTCACGGCCGGCCTCCGGGCCGGGAAGCGGAACCCGGTCCTCACCCAGGGCGTCGTGAAGATCGTGACAGGCATGGACACCACAACTCTCGAAGCGCTCGCGGCCTCCTGGGACGACATCCGGGAGAACCACCAGACCTTCGGCAACAGCGACTACGACCAGGTGGTCCGGGACTGCGCGGCCCGTCTCGCCGCCGACCCCGGCGGCGAGACGGCGCACATCTGGACCCTCGGGCTGGCGATCACGGCCCCCTACGTCGCCTGGCTGCCGGGCGACGGCGTCCGGGACAGCGCCGTGGCAGCGCTGGAAGCCGCCGACGGCGCGCTGCGCGACCGGCCCTGCGACCACAGCTCCCACCCCTACCGGGACCACGACGACCAGGACGACATCCACCTCTCCGGCCTGCTGAGCCGGCTCGCCGGCGAGACGGCCGGGTGGGACGAGGAGCAGCCGCGGGAGGCGTGGCTCTGCCCGCGCAACACCGCCGGTTTCGCCCGGATCGCCCTCGACATCATCGAGCCGGGATCGGTCACGGACGTCCCGCCGCGCATCCCGGTCGACGACCGCGGCACCATCGCGACGCTGTCCGCGCTGCTCCACGGCTACCCCCGGCCGGGGACCGACATCAACGAGGAGATCTCCTGGCAGGCGCGGTCCCTCGCCGACGCGGAGCCGGCGGACCGCGCCGGACGCTTCCAGGTCGTCAGGGCGGTGTCCTGGTACGCCGTTTCCGGCATGGTCCGCACGAAGTCCGTCCTCGACGAGCTGGCCGGGGCGGTGGAGAAGGCCCTGCCCTACTTCGAGGAGGCGACCTGCACCCACGAGCGGCATCCGGTCCTGCCCGGCACCGGCCCGGACGCCGCCGAGCTCGGCGTCATACTGAGCAGCCCCGGCGGGCGGGGCGTCTACGAACGGATCCGCACCGAGTCAGGCCGGGGCGCTCCGCTGGAGAAGGTCATCTGCCCCGTCCTCATGGCGGAGGCCTCCCAGGCCGTCCTGGACCGGCTGCGCGAGCGGCGCGAAGAGCTCTTCGGGCACCGCGACACCTCCCACTGCGACGCCGAGTACCTCCGCGCGGACGGGCGGCTGGAGATCGAGAAGATCACGGACCGGATCGAGTACTCCGGACGCAACGAGGAGTTCGCCGACGACCTGGGCCTGTGGGCCGCGCGGCGGTACGAGCAGGCCGGCGAACGGGAGCGCGCCGTACTGCTGCTCACCGTCTACCAGACGATGAAGATCTCGTACCCGAGCCCGCCGCTCCCCGTCGTCCGCGGCGCCCTCGCGATGCTGCGCGCGGTGACCGCCGCGCCCCTGCCGGACGCGTGCGCGCACGAGGACGCGCACCCGACACTGCGGTACGCGAAGTTCCGCCGGGGCATGCCGCACTTCTACGCCCCCGAGGAGTTCCCGCCGCCGGACGAGGAGTGCCGGAGCGCGCAGGCGTGGACGTGCCCGCGGTTCGCCGCGGCGGTCGCCGAGGAGTGCATCGGGGGCCTGGACGGGCTCTACGAGGACGAGGGCGAAAACGAGGAGGAGTAGCGCGCAACACGGCCGTTCCGGACGCCGATGGGGCGTGAACCGGCCACCCCCGGCCGTCCGTGCTCCCCGTCGGCGGAGGGCCGGGATCCTTGAATGGTCCCGGTCACGCAACCGGCCGAACGAACGGGGAACCGCATGCTCGGATGGGGGAAGTCGGCGGACGACGGATCGGCGGGGCGGATCCTGGAGGCCATATCCGGCCTCAAGGGCGAGCTCGGCAAGGCGCTCCGGGACGGGTTCCTCGAACTGCGCCGCCAGAACGGCGAGCTGCGCGAGGAACTGCGCGAACTGCGGCGCGCCGTGGGCGAGGCGCACAAGGACGCCGCGGAGCACTGCCGGGAGACGGAGGCGCTGCGACAGGAGCTGCTGCAGGAGCTGCGGGCCGCGGAGGCCGCCCGGCAGGAAGCGGCCGGGAGGCGCACCGAGGCCGAGACGCTCACCGGAGCCGGGACGCTTACCGGAGCCGGGACGCTCAAGCCGCTCGCCGAGGCGGGGGCACTCGCCGAGGCCGGGTCCGGCACCGGTCGCGCGGACCGCGAACCGCCCGCCCGGGACGGCGCACCGGCCGCCGCGCCTCCGGAGCCCGGAACGGCCGTGGACGCGCATGCGGCGCTGCTGGAGAAGGCCGCGGGCATCAGCGCCGCGGAGCTGATCTGCCACCGCGACACGTGGGCGTTCATCGTGGAGCAGGCCGCCCGCAACGCGCACTTCAGGGTTCCGGGCGAGCTTTCGGCGGTCGGGAAGGACGGCGCGGCGAGCGTCGTCGTGTCGGGGCGCAGCCTGATGGCGATCCTCACCGCGCTCGACACCGTACGGCAGCAGGGGCGCGCCGCCGATCCGGGCGACTACGCCCTGGCCAGGAAGTTCTACGACCGCATCACCGCCGTCGTGCAGACGGTGGGCCCGGTGCCGGGCGGCGACCACCCGCAGGCCACCGGGCGCACGGAGGCGGAGACACCCCGGCGAGCGGTGATCGTGATCGACGACCGCCCGGCACGGCAGGAGGGCGGCGACCAGGGCTGACCGGCATGACGGCGGCCTGCCTTCGGCCTGGCGCGGCTCTGCCCTCGGCGAATTCCTGTTCGCATGCCGGGGTTCCGGTGTTTGGGTGGCGGGATGGAGATCCTGATTCTGGGCGGTACGGCGTGGCTGGGCCGCGAGGTGTCACGGCAGGCGGTCGAGCGCGGGCACCGGGTGACGTGCCTCGCCCGCGGAGAGAGCGGAGACGTGGCGGAAGGAGCGGTCCTGGTGACCGCCGACCGGCGCGACCCCGCGGCGTACGAGCCGCTGCTCGACCGGGACTGGGACGCGGTCGTCGAGGTGTCGTGGCAGCCCGGCTTCGTCCGCGGGGCCCTCGGCGCGCTGGCGGGCAGGGCCCGGCACTGGACGTACGTCTCGTCCGTGAGCGCCTACGCCTCCCACGCGACGGCGGGCGCGGACGAGTCGGCGGCGCTGCTGGCCCCCACGAACCGCAGTGAAGCGGACCGCGAGGTGTACGGCGAGGCGAAGGCCGCCTGCGAGCAGGCATCGGCCGCCGCGCTGGGTGACCGGCTGCTCATCGCGCGGGCCGGCCTGATCGGCGGCCCCGGTGACCATACCGACCGCTCCGGCTACTGGGTCGCCCGCGCGGCGCGGGACCCGCACGGGCCCATGCTGGTCCCGGCGGCTCCGGACCTGCCGACGCAGGTGATCGACGTGCGCGACCTCTCCGCCTGGCTGCTCGACGCGGCGGCGGCCGGCACCACCGGGACGTACAACGCCGTCGGCCCGGTCGTGCCCTTCGGGGAGTGGGTGGGACTGTCCCGCACCGTCGGCGGGCACACCGGCCCGGTGGCCGGCGCCGACCCGGCATGGCTCGTCGCGCAGGGCGTAGCGCAGTACATGGGGCCCGAGTCGCTGCCGATGTGGGTGGCCGAGCCCGGCCTGGCGGGCTGGGCGGCCCGGAGCGGCGCCGCGGCCGGCGCCGCCGGGCTGCGCCACCGCCCGCGGGCGGAGATGCTCGCCGACACGCTGCGCTGGGAGCGCGAGCGGGGCCTGGACCGGGTGCGGCGCGCGGGGCTCAGCGCCCGCCGGGAGCAGGAACTGCTCGCCGCCCTCGGCTGAGGCCCGGCCAGCCGCACCGGTCAGGCCTTACGGATCAGGCCTTACGGACCACGCTGGACTTGAGCTGCATGGCGCCGAAGCCGTCGATCTTGCAGTCGATGTCGTGGCCGTCCGTGCCGCTCACGAGACGGATGTTGCGCACCTTGGTGCCCGCCTTGATCCCGGTCGGGCTGCCCTTGACCTTCAGCGTCTTGACCACGGTCACGGTGTCACCGTCGGCGAGGACGTTGCCGACCGAATCCTTGATCACTGCGCCCTCCGGCGCGGCGGTGGCGGCGTCCGCGGATGCCGCGGGCGACCACTCGTGACCGCACTCGGGGCAGATCAGGAGCGCCCCCATCTCGTAGGTGTAGGCGCTGGAGCACTCGGGGCACGGCGGCAGGGTCTCGTTCACCGGAAGAGTGTAGTTGAGCCAACGAAGGGCGGTGGCGCTCCGGGATTCCGGGGTGCCACCGCCCTTCGCGGCGATGTTCAGCTACCTGCTGTGGATCAGTACGCCGAGTTGACGTTGTCCATGGAGCCGTACTTGTCGGCCGCGTAGTTACAGGCAGCAGTGATGTTGGCGACCGGGTCGTAGATGTCCCAGGACGTGCCCTCGACGTGATACGCCTTGAAGGTCGGGTCGATCATCTGCAGCAGGCCCTTGGACGGCACACCGTTCACGGCGTTGACGTCCCAGTTGTTGATGGCACGCGGGTTACCGGTCGACTCACGCATCACATTGCGCTTAATGCCGTCGTAGGACGCCGGGATGCCCTTGGCGCGCAGAATGTCCAGCGCCTCACTGATCCAGCCGTCGACGTTGTCGGCGTACGCCTTCTTCGCCGGGGCAGCGGGCTTGGCCGGGGCGGCGGGCTTCGCCGGCTTGGCGGGGGCGGCCGGCTTGGCCTCAAGGGCCTTGCGCTCGGTGGAACGGTTGGCGGCCTGCTTCTCGGCCCGCTCCTTCTCAGCGCTCGCCTTACCAGCCTCAGCCTTCGCAGCCGTCACAGCAGCAGCGGTCTGCTGCTCCAGCACGTCCTGCTGCGTCTCACCGAACGCCTCAGCACTCCACGCCACCGGCTTCACCGAAGCCGCAGAGGCAGTGTCGGCGGCGAACGCGTGCGGGGCGACGGCCACCGCGACGACCGCGGCACCGGTCGCGGCAATGCCGGCGACGGAGAACTTGTGAATCTTCGGAAGACGGGTATAGCCGGAGATGGTGGAGCGCATAAGAGAGCTGAACCTTCCAATCGCGGATGTCGCCTGGCCCTGAAGCGGCGCAAAAACGAAGCGCCGTTTCTCGGTCGACGGCGCCCAGCGACCCCGCAATTGTTAGCGGCGGCGAAAACCCGTGACAAGCACTGTGACCTACTACCGGCTTTCATGGAAGTAAGCGATCACAGCCCCTCAGCCCTCCCCTATCCGGAGCATATCCACTAAGCCTCTTAGTAAGTGATCCACGCCTCATGGGCCTCCTCACACCGCACGCCCTCCGGCGTGACGCCGAGCGAGCGGACCCGCGCACAGCGTCAGCCGTTCCGCGGTTTTGATCAATTCACCGCAGCCGGGGGTCCGAATTGCGCTCCATGACGCCCGTGACCTGCGCGGCTTGCGATTCCACGCTCGGAGTGTTCAGTCTTATCCGGCGCTTAGACCGGCTTTCCCGAGAAAAATTCCCATGACCAGTAATGAGTCGGCCTTACCTCCGTAAGGTTCCGCGTTTGGAGAATCGCTTGTCCGCTATGCCGTCCGAACCGCCGCTGTCCGTCCTCCACCCGCGCGGCCCGCTCCGCGCCGCAGCCGCGTCGTCCGGCGCCCGGCACGCAAAGCCGCTGGGCCTGTACGACTCCTGGTGGACGGTGGCCGGCGCCGGCTTGATGATCTGCGGGGCCTGGGCCGTCTGCGTGTGGGTCTCCGCGCACCTGCAGGCGGACGCGACGCTCCACACCGCCGCGCTCTTCGTGCACCTCGCCGGCCTTGTGCTCGGCTTCGGCGCCGTGCTCGTGGCCGACTACTACGGGCTCCTGTGGATCACCGGGCGCTGCAGTCTCCGCGAGGCCCTCGGCAGCGCGGGCCGCCTGCACACGCCCATCTGGGCGGGTCTCGTGGCACTGGTCGCGAGCGGCATGCTGCTCCACCCCAACCCCTCCGCCACGCTCACCGCCGTCAAATTGGTACTGGTCCTGGTCCTCAGCCTCAACGGCCTGCAGGCGGGCCTCCTCAACCGGCGGATGGCCGAGCAGAGCTCGGCCTCCCCCTCGACGGGCGTCCTGGTCTGGGGCGGCGCCACGGCCCTCGTCTCGCAGATCTGCTGGTGGGGCGCGGTCGGCATCGGCTTCCTGAACACCCAGCGGTAGCGCCCCACCGGCGGCACGTCACCAGGGGCGGGATCCCCCGGCGCCCTTACGAACGGTTACGAACCGCTTCGGGCCGCGCGTCGGCGCACCGCCAGGAACAGGGCGGCGCCACCGGCTGCCACCGTTCCCGCACCCGCGACGGCCAGCATCGCCGTACGGTTGTCGCCGCCGGTCTCGGCCAGGCGTCCGCCCTGGGCGGCGGGAGCGGCGGGAGCGCCGGCGGCCTTCGCGGCCGTCTGCGGCTCGTGCCCGCCCATGGCGTGCGCGTTCTCACCGTGCCCGGCTCCGCCGTGCCCCGCCTCGCCCGGGCCGTCGCCGCCGTGTCCACCGTGGTCGACAGTGGACCTGGGGGCTTCCTCGGCGATCTGCGCGTCGCTCGGAGCGGACGCCTCGGGCGCCGGAGCCGCCACGCCCTTCGCGGCCACGGCCTTCCCGCCGAAGTCGACGTCGGAGCAGGTGTAGAACGCCTCGGGGCTGTCCGAGCGCTGCCAGATGCTGTAGACGAGATGGCGGCCGGACTTCTTCGGGACCGTCCCGTCGAAGACGTAGCTGCCTGCCTTCAGCGTGGGGTCGGTCGCCTTGGCGAACGGCTTCGCTTCGAGGTCCGACCACTTCAGCGGCTTCCGCGGGTCGTAGCCGTCCTTGGTGACATACAGCTCGAACGTGCCGCGGTGCGGGGCGGTCGCCCGGTAGGTGAACGTGTGCTTGCCGGGGGCGAGCTTCGTGGCCGGCCAGTCGGCGCGGGCCGCGTCCAGCCCCTTGTACTTGTCGCGCCCGGCGCTGCAGAGCTTGCCGTCCGGGATGATCTGGCGGTGGCGGCCGGCGGCGGTGCCGAGGTTGACCTCGTTCCAGTCGTAGAGCGGCTGGGTGCCGCCGGCCGCGACCATCGCCTTGCAGGCCGCCGAGCGCGGGTGCTCCGGGCCCTCCGCGAAACAGGCGGACACCCGGCTGACCGGGTCCGTCATGGAGCCGTGGGCGGCGGCCGGCCCGGCGGCCGTTGCGGTGAGGGCGAGGCCGAGGGCGAGGGGCGCAACGCCGAGTGCGGAGATGCGGACGGCCTTGTGGCGCGTGGGCATGGGGGGTGTCTCCTTCATCGTCTTGAACTCGAAAAGGAACCGTGGGGGGGAACCGTGGGG
>NZ_JBPQTW010000216.1:0-11504 GCF_051386535.1 Streptomyces sp. URMC 127 | reverse complement strand
CTCGTGGCGGCCGCCCTCGACGGCGCCGTCCGCGTCGCCGCCGAGCGCCGCCGCCCGCGCGCCGCGTGGAGCGGCCTCCTGCTGCCCGGCCCGCTGCTGCCGGCCCTCGTGCACGGCCCCACCGGCCTGCTCACCGCCGCCCTGTGGCACAGCGCCTACGGGCCGCCCGCCGCGCTGCTCGCCCTGCTGCCGATGTCCGTCTCCTCCTGGTTCCTCGACCGCTGCGAGCGCGAGCGCGCCGCCCACCAGGCCACCATCCGGGCGCTGGTCCAGGCCGTCGACCTCAAGGACCGTTACACCCGCGGGCACAGCGAGCGCGTAGGACGCGCCTCCGTGCTGATCGGCCGCGAGCTCGGCATGGCCGGCGAGCGGCTGGAGGCGCTGCGCTTCGCCGGCATCCTGCACGACGTCGGCAAACTCGGCGTCCCCACGCGCCTGTTGCGCAAGGACGGCCCGCTCACCCCGGAGGAGCGGCGCGTCATCGAGCTGCACCCCGAGTACGGGCACGAGATGGTGCGCGGCATCGGCTTCCTCGACGAGGCGCGGGCCGCGATCCTCCACCACCACGAGCGCCTGGACGGCAGCGGCTACCCCTACGGACTGATGGGACATCAGATTCCGTTCTTCGCCCGGATCGTCGCCGTCGCCGACGCCTTCGACGCCATGACCTCCACGCGCAGTTACAGCCGGGCCCGCCCGGTGCCCGCCGCACTCGCCGAGCTCCGCCGCTGTGCGGGAAGCCAGTTCGACCCTCGTATGGTCGCCGCCCTGTGCGCCGCCCTCGACCGTCACGGATGGCATTCGACAGTGACCTCCGAAGCTACGGAGAGTACAACTCCGCCCAGCGGAAACGTCCCTTCATCCCGCCGGCCGGTCACCGGGGCCGGCCACCCGGGAGGTGAGGGGTGACGGGGCGGCACGACGGGCTCCTGCTACGGAGCGTGCACACGGCGGCCGTGGCGCTCGCCCTCGCCGCCCTCGCCCGCACCGCCTGGCACGGCGTCGCCCAGCCCCGCGTCGCCCTCGCCTACGGCCTCCTCATCGCCGTCGGCGAGGCCGCCCGGCGCCGCCGCCCCACCGCGGGCCCCGGCGACCGCCAGACCGCCCCCGTGGGAGCCGCCGGGGCCCTGTCGTACGCCCTGCTCGGCGAGGTCGGCGGGCAGCCCACCGCGCACGGCGCCCCCCAGGTCGTCGCCGTGGTGCTCGCCGCCACCCTCGCCGGCGCGACCGGCCGCCCGCCCGCGCGCGACCACCTCGCGCGCCGCCTGCTCACCACCGCCTTCGCCGCCGTCTGCTTCCAGCCCCTGCACCACTCCGGCGTCCTCGACCGCTGGCCCGGCCACGGCCCCGGATACGCCTTCCTCCTGCTCCTGGTGCTCGCCCTGACCACCCTCTTCGACGCCGCCCTCGCCGCGGCCCTGACCCGCTCCCGCACGGGCGGCCCCTACGGCACCGCCCTCCGCGACGAGCTGCGCGCCCTCGCCGGCATCGGCACCGCGATCTGCGCCACCGGCATCGTCATGGCCCTCGCCGTGGGCGTCGCCGGGCTGTGGGCCCTGCCGGTCTTCTGCCTGCCCCTGGTCCTCACCCAGCTCTCCTTCCACCGCTACACCGCCGTGCGGGCCACGTACCACCAGACCATCGCCTCCCTCGCCCGCTCCACGGAGATCGCGGGCCACACCCCGGCCGGGCACGCCCGGCGCGTGGCCGCCCTGGGCCGCGCCACCGGACGCGAGCTCGGACTGTCCGAGGGCCGCCTCACCGTTCTGGAGTACGCCGCACTCATGCACGACATCGGTCAGCTCTCCCTCCTCGACCCCGTGCCCGCCGGGGCCACCGAGCCCCTGCCGCCCGAGCAGCGCCGCCGCATCGCCCTCCTCGGCGGGGCCGTCGCCCGCCGCACCGGCGTGCCCTCCGACGTCGCCGTCGTGGTCGAGCGCCAGGCCGATCCGTACCGCGAGCAGCCGCTCGCCGCCCGCGTCGTGCGCACGGTCAACGCCTACGAGGACCTCGCCGCCGGGACCGGCTGCGGCCCGCTGCGCGCCCTGGAGCGGCTCCGGCTCGACACGGCCCGCGAACACGACCCGCGGGTGGTGGCCGCCCTGGCCAGGGTGCTCGCGCGCGGGGGCGCGCCGGGGCCGGCGGAGCAGAGGTAAGAGTCCGGTCAAAGCGGGAGTACCGCGGTGAACCCACGGGTAATGAGCGGGCGTCCAAAAGGGCATGGTTGGATGCGAAGAGGAGATGCGAACAGGAGAGCCGAGCGAAGAAGGGGGAAGAAGGCGAGAGTCCGCGAAGACGACGGGGGGCGTCGGGCGCGTCGCCGCCTCCGGCACGGAGGTGTGACGGGCGTGACTTCCCGGAGCGAGTGAGATGTGGCAGGTTGTCGTCAGGGAGGACGGCGGCCGTCACCTGGGTCATCCGGCGTGGTCGCACGCAGAAACCGGCAGGCGGGAATCGTGAGGATCTTCGGCAAGGTACGGCACCGGCCTTCCGCCTCGTGGCGGCAGGCCACCGACCGTGCCTTCACGCTCATCGGCGACGGCCGGTACGAGGACGCGGGCGCGCTCCTGACCCGCGCGGCCGACATGGAGCCCTGGCTCTCCGAGTCGTGGTTCAACCTGGCGCTGCTGCACAAGTTCCGCCACGACTGGGAGCAGGCCCGCGCCGCGGGGCTGCGCGCCGTGGCCCTGCTGGACCGCGAGGCCGGCGCCCCGGACTGGTGGAACGTGGGCATCGCCGCCACCGCCCTGCAGGACTGGCCGCTGGCCCGCCGCGCCTGGCAGGCGTACGGCCTGCGCGTGCCCGGCGAGGGCACCCCGGCCGGCGAGCCCGTCGGCATGGAGCTGGGCAGCGCGGCCGTGCGGCTCTCGCCCGAGGGCGAGGCGGAGGTCGTCTGGGGCCGCCGGCTCGACCCGGCCCGGATGGAGGTCCTCTCCATCCCGCTGCCCTCCTCGGGCCGCCGCTGGGGCGAGGTCGTGCTGCACGACGGCGTCCCGCACGGCGAGCGCGTCACCGCCGCCGGGCCCGCCTACCCCGTCTTCGACGAGATCGAGCTGTGGGCTCCCTCGCCCGTGCCCACCTGGGTCGTCCTGCTGGAGGCCGCCACCGAGGCCGACCGGGACGCCCTGGAGCGGCTCGCGGCCGACGCCGGGTTCGCCGCCGAGGACTGGTCCTCCTCCGTGCGGCTGCTGTGCCGCACGTGCTCGGAGAGCCGCATGCCCAGCGACGAGGGCAACGGCGAGCACCTCGACCCCCACGACCACAGCGAGCCGGGCCACCCCGGCCCCCTCGGCCACCGCACGGCCGGCTCCGGCTCCCTGTGGGTGCCCGAGCGCGAGTGCGGCATCGCGGCGCCCGCCGGGCTGGTGCGGGGCCTCCTCGACGGCTGGGTGGCGGACAGCCCGGACAGCCGGGAGTGGCGCGACCTCGAAGAGGTCTGCTGAACCCCGCCGAGGACCCCCGGTGCCGGAGGCGGGGACCCGTACCCTGTACAGGACACACTTTTGGGTTTTGAGAGAGGCGCAACGGCGGACATGTCGCAGCAGTCGCAGCAGTCGCAGCAAGAGACCGACCAGCCGGTGGACGGCGAGTTCATCGTGGACACCGAGGACTGCGAGGAGCGCGAGCGCGCGCACCGCGAGCGCGGCACGTCCCGCCCGATCACCGTCGTCGGCAACCCCGTCCTGCACCGCGAGTGCAAGGACGTCACCTCCTTCGACGACGAGCTCGCCCAGCTGATCGACGACATGTTCGCGAGCCAGCGCACCGCCGAGGGCGTCGGCCTCGCCGCCAACCAGATCGGCGTCGACCTCAAGGTCTTCGTCTACGACTGCATGGACGACGAGGGCGTCCGCCACGTGGGCACCGTCTGCAACCCCGTCCTGGAGGACCTCCCGGCAGACCGCCGGGTCCTGGACGACTCCAACGAGGGCTGCCTCTCCGTCCCCACGGCCTACGCCTCCCTCGCCCGCCCCGACTACGCCGTCGTCCGCGGCCAGGACGCCAAGGGCAATCCCATCCGCGTCCGGGGCACCGGCTACTTCGCCCGCTGCCTGCAGCACGAGACCGACCACCTCTACGGCCGGCTCTACATCGACCGCCTCTCCAAGCGCGAGCGCAAGGACGCCCTGCGGCAGATGGAAGAGGGCACGCCGTGGTACCCGGTCGTCGCCAACGACTGACGCATACGGCGAGGGCCCGTACGGAACGTGTTCCGTACGGGCCCTCGCCGTTGTCGCGAGCAACGGTGTTCTAGAACTCCTCGTCGAAGCCGACCGTGCCCTCGACGGCCACCTGGTACGCGGAGGCGCGGCGCTCGAAGAAGTTGGTCAGCTCCTGGACGTTCTGCAGCTCCATGAAGGAGAACGGGTTCTCCGAGCCGAACACCGGGGCGATGCCCAGGCGCTGCAGGCGCTGGTCGGCGACGCACTGCAGGTACTCGCGCATGGACTCGGTGTTCATGCCCGGCAGGCCCTCGCCGCACAGGTCACGGGCGAACTGCAGCTCGCACTCGACGGCCTCCTTCAGCATGTCCGTGACCTGCTGCTGGAGCTCGTCGTCGAACAGGTCCGGCTCCTCCTCGCGGACGGTGTCCACGACGGAGAACGCGAAGTCCATGTGCATGGACTCGTCGCGGAACACCCAGTTGGTGCCGGTCGCGAGGCCGTGCAGCAGGCCGCGGCTGCGGAACCAGTACACGTAGGCGAAGGCGCCGTAGAAGAACAGGCCCTCGATGCACGCGGCGAAGCAGATGAGGTTGAGCAGGAAGCGACGGCGGTCGGCCTTCGTCTGCAGGCTCTCCAGCTTCTCGACCTCGTTGATCCACTTGAAGGAGAACTGCGCCTTGTCGCGGATGGAGGGGATGTTCTCCACGGCCGCGAAGGCCGCCGCGCGCTCGTCCGGGTCGGGCAGGTAGGTGTCGAGCAGCGTCAGATAGAACTGGACGTGCACGGCCTCCTCGAACAGCTGCCGCGACAGGTACAGGCGCGCCTCGGGCGAGTTGATGTGCTTGTACAGCGTCAGCACGAGGTTGTTCGCCACGATCGAGTCGCCGGTCGCGAAGAACGCGACCAGACGGCCGATCATGTGCTGCTCACCCGGGGAGAGCTTGGCGAGGTCGGCGACGTCCGAGTGGAGGTCGACCTCCTCGACGGTCCAGGTGTTCTTGATCGCGTCGCGGTAGCGGTCGTAGAAGTCCGGGTACCGCATCGGGCGCAGGGTCAGCTCGAAGCCCGGGTCGAGCAGGTTCTTGGGGCGTTCGGGCGCGGTGGTCACTGGCAGGCCTCGCAGGACTCGGGGTTCTCAAGGGAGCAGGCGATGGCGTCCGCGTCGGGCGCGGCCTGCTGCACGGGGATGGTGGCGGGGGCGGCGGCACCGCCGGACGCCGCGCGGGCGATCCGGGTGGCCGGGCGCGAGCGCAGGTAGTACGTCGTCTTGATGCCCTGCTTCCAGGCGTACGCGTACATCGAGCTGAGCTTGCCGATGGTGGGCGAGGCCATGAAGAGGTTCAGCGACTGGCTCTGGTCCAGGTACGGCGTACGGGCCGCGGCCATGTCGATCAGGGCGCGCTGCGGGATCTCCCAGGCGGTGCGGTACAGGTCGCGCACCTCCTGCGGAATCCACTTCATGTCCTGGATCGAGCCGTTGGCCTCGGTCATGGCGTCGCGGGTGGTGCGGTCCCACACGCCGAGCTTCTTGAGGTCCTCCACCAGGTAGGTGTTGACCTGCAGGAACTCACCCGAGAGCGTCTCGCGCTTGAAGAGGTTGGAGACCTGCGGCTCGATGCACTCGTACACGCCCGCGATGGAGGCGATGGTCGCCGTGGGGGCGATGGCGAGCAGCAGCGAGTTGCGCATGCCGACCTCGGCGATGCGGGCGCGCAGGGCCTCCCAGCGCTCCTCCCACGCGGCGACGGCGTTGGGGTAGTGGTCCGGGTGCAGCACGCCGCGGGCGGTGCGGGTCGCGGACCAGGCCGGGTGCGGGCCGTTGCGCTCGGCGAGGTCGGCGGAGGCCTCGTACGCCGCGAGCATGATCCGCTCGGAGATCTTGGTGGACAGGGCCTTCGCCTCGGCCGAGTCGAAGGGCAGGCGCAGGCGGAAGAAGACGTCCTGCAGGCCCATCAGGCCCAGGCCCACCGGGCGCCAGCGGCTGTTGGAGCTGCCGGCCTGCTCGGTCGGGTAGAAGTTGATGTCCACGACGCGGTCGAGGAAGGTGACGGCCGTACGGACGGTGCGGTCGAGCTTCTCCCAGTCCATCTCGCCGTCGGCGCCGAGGTGCTGCGCGAGGTTGACCGAGCCCAGGTTGCACACCGCGGTCTCGCCGTCGTCCGTGACCTCGAGGATCTCGGTGCAGAGGTTCGAGGAGTGGACGACCGCGCCCTTCTCGGCCGTCTGGTTGGCGGTGCGGTTGGCGGCGTCCTTGAACGTCATCCAGCCGTTGCCGGTCTGCGCGAGGGTGCGCATCATGCGGGCGTACAGGACGCGGGCCGGGATGGTCTTGACGGCCTTGCCCGCGGCCTCGTAGGCGCGGTAGGCGGCGTCGAACTCGTCGCCGTAGAGGTCGACCAGGTCGGGCGTGTCGGCGGGGGAGAACAGCGACCACTCGGCGTCGGCCTCGACGCGGCGCATGAACTCGTCCGGGATCCAGTGCGCGATGTTGAGGTTGTGGGTGCGGCGGGCCTCTTCGCCGGTGTTGTCGCGGAGCTCCAGGAACTCCTCGATGTCGGCGTGCCACGTCTCCAGGTAGACGCAGGCGGCGCCCTTGCGGCGGCCGCCCTGGTTGACCGCGGCGACGGAGGCGTCGAGGGTGCGCAGGAACGGCACGATGCCGTTGGAGTGGCCGTTGGTGCCGCGGATCAGCGAGCCGCGCGAGCGGATGCGCGAGTACGATAGGCCGATGCCGCCCGCGTGCTTCGACAGGCGCGCCACCTGGTGGTAGCGGTCGTAGATGGAGTCCAGCTCGTCCAGCGGGGAGTCCAGCAGGTAGCAGGACGACATCTGCGGGTGGCGGGTGCCGGAGTTGAACAGGGTCGGCGAGGACGGCAGGTACGACAGGGAGCTCGTCAGGCCGTACAGCTCGGCGACGTCGGCGAGGGCGCGCTCGGAGTGGTCCTCGGCCAGGCCGCAGGCCACGCGCAGCAGGAAGTGCTGCGGGGTCTCGATCACGTCGCGGGTGATCGGGTGGCGCAGCAGGTAGCGGCTGTGCAGGGTGCGCAGGCCGAAGTAGCCGAAGCGGTCGTCGGCGCCGTCGGCGAGGGCCTTCTCGACGAGCTCGTCGAGGCGCGCGGCGTGGGCGGCGACGAACGCGGCGGTCTCGTCCGCGATCAGGCCCTCCCGGTGGCCCACGGCGACCGAGGCCGAGAAGGAGGTGGCGCCCTGGCCGGCGGCCTCGTCGGCGATCGCGCGGGTGAGCAGGCGCGCGGCGAGGCGGGAGTACTCGGGCTCCTCGGCGATCAGGCCCGCGGCGGCCTCGGTGGCGAGGGAGCGGAGCTCGGCCTCGTCCGAGGTGGCGCTCCGGCCCCGCAGCGCGGCAGCGGCGACCTTGCCCGGGTCGGTGGCGGGAAGGTCGGCGGTGAGGTCGGTCAGGGTGCGCAGCAGCGCGGTCCCGGGGCCGCCGGTCGCTTCCGCAGTCGCTGAGACCGGATCGGCGGGCGCGATGGTCACTGAGGCTCTCCCTCGCTCGGCTGGGTGGGCCGCGGGGAGAGCACGACGGGCGCGTACGGGCATGCCTGATGCGCAGGGCATGCCTCGTAGGCGTCCGCCGGCCCAACCCGCGAGGCCCGGACGAATTCAACGCCCATAGCCGAGCCCAGGGCAGGCTCGGTGGAGGGCGTGCTGCCGGCAGGTCTTCGGACTCCTGCATGCGCGGCTTAACGGCATACATGCACCGTTGCGGGACAGTTCCGGATTTCCACCGGATTCCCCTGCGACGACAGCGAGGACGAGCATACATCTAGTGCCGCCCCCCGCACGCGCCCCCACATGTTGTGTCGCGCGGTAAGCGCATGGGTCGGAATGTGTTATCAGGCCCCGGTGTTGAGGGTGGGTTCGAATGCCGGGCGGAGGCCGCTCGCGGGCCCTCCGGGGGCCGCGGGAGGGTCCCTGAAGGGCCGGACCGGACCCTTCGGCGCGGGGCGCGGAAAAGGGCCGCCACGCCCCCTGAAGAGGGGTCGTGGCGGCCCTGCCGGCCCCGCGGGCCGGGCGCCCGGCCGAAGGTCGTCCCGGCGCCCGCCGGGGGTCGCTCCGGTGCCGGGTGGGGATCGTCCCGGCGCCCGCAGGCGTTCGTTCTAGTGGCCGCCCGGGACTCCCGCGGTGGCCGGCGGGAGCTCCCGCTGCACCCCCGGGTCGCCGGCGTCCGCGGTGTAGTCCGCCGCCGTGGTCTCGTCCGTGCCGTCCGGCGCGCCGAGCGCCTTCAGGACGACGGTCAGGACGATGACGACGATCACATTGAGCACGAACGCCGTGAGGCCGATATAGCCCTTTTCTCCGATAAGCGGGATGAGGTTGGTATTTCCGAAATGATCCTGGGTGGCGCTCGGCGTGTCGTACGCCTTCCAGGTGCCGTAGACCATGCCCGCCGCCCAGCCGGCCAGCAGGGCCCAGCGGTGGAACCAGCGGGTGAAGAGCCCACCCACGAGCGCCGGGACCGTCTGCAGGATCCAGATGCCGCCGAGCAGCTGGAAGTTGATGGCGACCGTTTTGTCCATGGTGAGCACGAAGACGAGCGCGCCGACCTTCACCAGCAGCGAGGCGAGCTTGGAGACCTTCGCCTCGTGCGCGGGCGTGGCGTCCGGCTTGATGAAGTCCTTGTAGATGTTGCGGGTGAAAAGGTTCGCGGCAGCGATCGACATGATCGCGGCCGGGACCAGGGCGCCGATCCCGATCGCCGCGAAGGCCACCCCCGTGAACCAGTCCGGGAACATGTCCTCGAACAGCTGGGGGATCGCGAGCTGGCCGTTCTTCACCTTGATCCCCGCCGCGATGGCCATGAAGCCGAGCATCGCGAGCAGGCCCAGCATCAGGGAGTACAGCGGCAGGATCGTCGTGTTGCGGCGGATGACGTTGCGGCCTTTGCCGGAGAGAACGGCGGTCACCGAGTGCGGGTAGAGGAAGAGCGCCATCGCCGAGCCGAGCGCGAGCGTCGCGTACGCCCACTGCGCGTCCGGGCCGCTCACCAGCGCGCCGCGCGGCTTGCCCGTGTCCGGGTTCTTCACCGCGAACGCTTCGCCCGCCTTGGCGAAGATGTGGTCGAAACCGCCCAGCTTGATGGGGATGTAGATGATCGCCACGATGATCACGATGTAGATCAGCGCGTCCTTGACGAAGGCGATCAGCGCGGGCGCCCGCAGCCCGGAGGAGTACGTGTACGCCGCGAGCACGCCGAACGCGATGAGCAGCGGCAGGTCCTTCATAAACCAGTTCGAGCCGCCGCCCACGCCCAGCACGTCCAGCACCGCCTGGATGCCCACGAGCTGGAGCGCGATGTACGGCATCGTCGCGAGGATGCCGGTCAGCGCGAGGGCGAGCGAGAGGCCCTTGGAGCCGAACCGGCCGCGGACGAAGTCCGACGAGGTCACGTAGCCGTGCTTGTGGGCGACCGACCACAGGCGGGGCAGGAAGGTGAAGACCAGGGGATAGCACAGGATCGTGTACGGGACCGCGAAGAAGCCGGCCGCGCCGCCCGCGTAGATCGCCGCCGGGACGGCGACGAACGTGTAGGCGGTGTAGAGGTCGCCGCCCAGCAGGAACCAGGTGATCCAGGTGCCGAACGAGCGGCCGCCCAGCCCCCATTCGTCGAGGTTGGCCATTTCCTCGGCGGTCCCGGCGCGCCGCCACTTCGAGGCCATGAAGCCCATGACCGTCACGGCCAGGAAGAAGAAGATGAAGACGGCGAGCGCCACGCCGTTCACGCCGTCCTTCACCGCTGCTCACCCGCCCTGCGCGCCCGCTCGTGGCGCCGCACGATCACGTACGCCACGGTCGTCAGCAGCGTCGAGACCGGCACCCACAGCATCTGGTACCAGTAGAAGAACGGGATGCCGATGAAGGCGGGCCCGGTCCGGGCGTACGAGCCGACCCAGAGCATCGCGGCGAAGGGGATCGCCAGGCAGAGCCCCGCCACGGCCAGGGGCGCGGTGACGACCGCCCTCCTGCTGCCGCCCTCCGGTGGTTCCGTCATGGTGGTGACTCCCCCCTTTTGTGATCACTGCGTGATGCGCAGGAAATCTAGGCGAGGGCCGGGCGTGAGTCACCCCCCGTCCGCATATCGGTATGGCAACGTCGCAGGGCCTGTTGAAATGAGGTTCCGTTCATGGTGAGTTGGTGGACATGGAGGCCTCTTGAGGTGGGCGGTCGCCGGCAGCGGTGAGGTGGTGCGGCGCCGGGTGCTGCCGGCCCTGCGCAGTCTGGGCGAGGAGACGGCGTACGTCTGGAGCCGGGACGCGGCGCGCGCCGCCCGGGCGGCCGCGGAGCACGGGGTGCCCGCGGGCGGTGACGACCTCGGCCGGCTCACGGCCGCCGACGCGGTGTACGTGGCCACGCCGGTCGCCGCGCACGTCCCCCTCGCGCTGCGTGCGCTGCGTGCCGGCTGTCACGTCCTGGTCGAGAAGCCCCTGGCGGGAGCGCTCGGCGGCGGGGGAGCGGTGGCGGCGGAGGCGGCCCGGGCGGGGCTGTGCGCGGGCGTGGCCTACCACCGCCGGCTGGGGCCGGCCGCACGGCAGTTGCGCGAGACGCTGACGGCATCGGCGCCCGCGCGCGTGCAGATCACCTTCTGCGCTCCCTTCGACCCGGCGCCGGAGGACCCGGCGCACTGGCGCACCGACCCGGCCGTGGCCGGCGGCGGCGTGCTCGCCGACGCGGGCAGCCACCGGCTGGACCTGCTGCTGTCGGTGCTGGGCCCGCCCGCGCGCGTGGGCGCGCGCTTCGGGCGCAGGTTCCCCGCCGGGGCCGAGCGGCGCGCGCACGTCTCCCTGGGCTGGGCGTCGGGCACGTCGGCGGAGTGCCGCTTCGCCTGGGCCGGCGGCCCGGAGCGCGACCGCCTGGACGTCACGGCCGGGGGCCGCTTCCTCGCGCTGGACCCGCTGGACGCGCAGCTCGCCCCCGATCCGCACGTGCCGCTGATCGCCGACTTCACGGCGGCGGTACGGGAACGGCGGGCGCCGGCCTGCCCGGTGGCGGAGGCCGTCCTCGTGGACGACGTCATCACGGCGGCCTGCTGGGCGGCGCGGTTCCGCAACGACTGAACGGGAACCCGGGCAACCGGGGCGATCCTCGCGACCGGGGAGCAGTAGGAGGGACACGGGCGGAACCGGTACCGCTGCGGCTGATGGCAGAAAAGGTGGGACAAACGTCCTTGAGTGGGGACGAGTGGCCTCGCATCATGATCATTGCGCCCGCGCGCCCGCGCGGGGCGTGACCACGACCTGTGGGGGGTTCCACATGAGTTCGGTAACAGCGCCCAGCCGCCGGGGACTTCTGGGGGCGGCGGTGGCCGGAGCGGTGGGGGCG
>NZ_JBPQTW010000215.1:0-11590 GCF_051386535.1 Streptomyces sp. URMC 127 | reverse complement strand
CCCCCGTACGGTCACCCGCACCCCGTCCACCTCCGAGCGGAGCGACTCCCCCACCCCCAGCGGCGCATCGGCCAGCGGCGGGTAGACGGACTCGCCCCAGCAGGCCTGGTGGCCCGGGTGCCCGTCGAGGACCTGCACCGGCCCGCTGCCCGAGGCGGTGTCGCTGTGCACGCGGTAGACGAGGACGCCCTCCGTGCAGGCGCCGCTGTCGTTGCCGAAGGCGGAGCGCGCCTCGACGGCGAGGGCGGTCGTGGTGCCCGTGCGGATGACGATCAGGCGGGTGCGGTTGTCGCCGCCCGGCTGCATCGGCGTCTCCAGCGGCTGGAGGGTGTAGAGGGCGCGGCTGGGGCCGCGGGCGCAGGCGACCTGCGCCGGGGCGAGCCAGCCCAGCTTCCACTTGTGCCAGGCGAAGGGATCGGAGGCGAGCCCGAACTGGCTGCCCATGAGGTCCCAGTCGCCGACGTGCGTGTCCCAGTCGCCCTTGCCGTCGGTGGGCCGGTGGTAGAGGTCGGGCAGGTCCAGGACGTGCCCGGTCTCGTGGGCGAGGACGTTGCGGTCGGGCGGGTGGTGCTCGAAGACGGTCACGATGCGGCGCAGCGGCGTGCCGTCGGCCTGCAGCGGCCGGTCGAGGTTGACGACCTTGGTCGCGTCCGAGTCGACGCCGGGGGCGTCGGGGTCGGCGACGAGGTAGACGAGGTCGTAGCGGCTGAAGTCCACGCCGGGGTCGGCGGCGGCGACGGCGTCGCGCAGGTAGTCGGAGCGCCGGTCGCCGTCCCAGTCGCGCTGTATCCGGTACGAGGTGGCGGACCGGGGCATCCGGAACCACCGCTTCACCGGGTGGGCGTGCAGGGAGAACCGTCCGTAGGAGGCCCGCTCGAAGAAGCGGGAGGTGGCGGGGAAGTGGTCGGCCGCGAGCTTGTCCGGGGCCACGGACGGGCGGGAGTCCGGGAAGGACAGGAAGATCATGACGGCGTTCAGCCGGCCCACGGGCCGTGGATAGGCGGGGTTCCAGCTGTCGAGCCCTTCGGAGTGGTGGGCCTGGCTGCGCGGGAGCGCACAGGGCCCGCCGGGCCCCACGGCCTGCGCCGGGATGGCGACGAGCGTGGTCGCCGCGATCGCGCACAGGACGGTGAGGACGGCCCCGACGCGGCGCAGCGGCCGCGGCCGGTCCACTCCCATGGGTGTCTGCGGACGCACCACGTCGACCTCCCGGGACGGATTCGGGACACCTCATCCACCCTCAGTGGATTTGTGGTGTTATGCCCTATTCCGCTGCTCCGGTCGAGTGACTAGGCCGACTTCTGGGTACATCACACTCAGTCACTGATGGTCAATTGAGAGGGTGTGGCACTGCAGGCTCAAGCACGAGCGCGCACGGTCGTGCAGAAGTGGACAACCCGGGGTCGGCGGCCCGGCCTCGCCCGTGAGGGCCGCTGGAACGGTCCTCTCGCGAGCTCTATGA
Organism: Streptomyces sp. URMC 127; assembly: GCF_051386535.1. NCBI lineage: Bacteria > Bacillati > Actinomycetota > Actinomycetes > Kitasatosporales > Streptomycetaceae > Streptomyces > Streptomyces sp. URMC 127. The sequence continues at coordinate 10,128 of NZ_JBPQTW010000215.1, read as the reverse complement.
TCGCCACATTTCCAGCACGGATACCCCGGGCGGACGGCCTCCCGCCGCCTGTTCGGACACGCGTACGAGATCCATGAGACCCATACGAAGCCAGTGCGGAACGAATGCCATGCGGGAGCGAGCGGTGAGCGGAACCCTCGATGGCCAGGGCGGCGCGCCCGGCCCTACGCCTACAGTCGTCACGCAACGTAATGAATCCAGTGATTTTCGTGCCGCGTTCAATGCCGCGCAGCTCGCCATGGCCGTGGTGGGCCGCGACGGCCTGGTGCGTACCGCCAACCACGCGCTCGGGGCGCTGCTGGGCACCGATCCGGCCCGGCTCGCCGACGCCCCGGCCGCCGAGTTCACCGGCCTGCGCGAGGACTCGCGCACCTGGAGCGCGTACCGCGAAGTGCTGCTCGGCCGCCGCGAGCGCCTGCACTGCACCCGGCGGCTGAAGCACACCGGGGGGCAGGGCGTGTGGGCCGAGGTGATCGTCACGCCGCTGCCCGACAGCTGCGACACCCTCCTGTCCGTCGCCGACATCAGCGACCGGCGCGACCTGCGGGCCCGGCTGCGTCACCTGCGGATGCACGACCCGGTCACCCGGCTGCCCAACCGCAGCCTGTTCTTCGAGCGGCTGACCACCGCGCTCGCCACGGCCTCCGCCGCGGACGGCGGCACCGGCCGGATCGGCGTCTGCTACCTGGACCTCGACGGCTTCAAGGCGATCAACGACACCCTCGGCCACCGGGCGGGCGACAGACTGCTGGGGGCGGTCGCCCGCCGGCTGAGCGAGTGCGCCGCGCCCGGCGGCCACCTCGTCGCCCGCCTCGGCGGCGACGAGTTCGCGCTGCTGGTCGAGGAGTCGGCGGGCACCGAGCAGCTCGTGGAGCTCGCCGCCTGCGTACAGGACCGGCTGCAGCGGCCGTTCGAGGTGGCCGGCCAGCGGCTGTCGGTCTCCGCGAGCATCGGCGTCGTGGAGCGCCCCGCGGCCGGCACCCACGCCACGGAGCTGATGCAGGCCGCCGACACGACGCTGTACTGGGCGAAGGCCGACGGCAAGGCCCGCTGGACGCTCTTCGACCCCGAGCGCAACGCCCACCGGATGACCCGTCAGGCCCTCTCCAGCACGCTGCGGCCCGCGGTCGAGCGGGGCGAGTTCGTGCTCCAGTACCAGCCGCTGGTGGGCCTGGTCGACGGGGTCGTGCGCGGCGTGGAAGCGCTGGTCCGCTGGCGGCACCCGCAGTTCGGGGTGCTCCCGCCGAATCGGTTCATCGGCCTCGCCGAGGAGACCGGCGCCATCGTCCCCCTCGGCCGCTGGGTGCTGGGGGCGGCCTGCCGCCAGGCCAGGCGCTGGCAGCTCGAACACCCCGCGGAGCCGATCGTCGTCAGCGTCAACGTCGCGGTGCGGCAGGTGTGGGACTCCGACCTGGTCTCCGACGTGGCGGCCATCCTCGCCGAGACGGGGCTGCCGCCGCGGCTGCTGCAGCTGGAGCTCACCGAGTCGGCCGTGATGGGCTCGGCCGGCCGGCCCCTGCAGCAGCTGCGCCAGCTCAGCGACATGGGCGTGGCCATCGCCATCGACGACTTCGGCACGGGCTACTCCAACCTCGCCTACCTCAGCCGCCTGCCGGTCTCCACGCTCAAGCTCGACGGCTCCTTCGTACGCGGCTTCCGCGCCGGGGAACCGCCGAACCCGGCGGACGAGACGATCGTCGAGGCGCTCGTCCAGCTCGCGCACCGGCTGGGGATCACGGTGACGGCGGAGTGCGTGGAGAGCGCGGAGCAGGCGGAGCGGCTGGGGCGGATCGGCTGCGACACGGGTCAGGGGTGGTTCTACTCCCGGCCCGTGCCGGCGGACTCGATCTCCTCCCTGCTGACGGCGGGGGTGCGGCCGTAGACCCCGAAGTGCCCGGCCGCACCGGGCCGGCCGGGCCCCGCCGGACCGCTAGCTCAGCCCGTACACGTCCGCGATCAGTTCGTAGCTCCGCAGGCGCGCGTCCGCGCCGTGCACGCTCGCCGTGATCATCAGCTCGTCGACACCGGTCGCCTTCACCAGGCGGTTCAGGCCTTCCTTGACCGTCTCGGGGGTCCCGTGCACCGCGGACGCCAGCCGGTCCTCCACGAACTCCCGCTCCGCCGGGCTGTAGTCGTACGACTCGGCCTCCTCCGGCGTCGGCACCAGCCCGGGCCGCCCCTTGCGCAACCGCAGCATCGACAGCGCGCCGGTGAGCAGCTGACGCCGGGCCTCGGCCGGGTCCTCCGCGGCGAAGGCCTGCACGCCGATCTTGGCGTACGGGCGGTCCAGCACGCCGGACGGCCGGAAGCACTGCCGGTACAGCTCAAGCGCCGCGACCGTGTTGCCGGAGGAGAAGTGGTGCGCGAAGGAGAACGGCAGGCCCAGCGCCCCGGCGAGCCGCGCGCTGAAGCCGGAGGAGCCGAGCAGCCACACCGAGGGCCGGTCCGCGCGCTGCACGCCGCCGGGAACCCGGCCCTGGACCGGTCCGGGCACGGCGTGGATCCCGGCGTAGCGGTGGCCGTCGGGGAAGTCGTCGTCCAGGAAGCGGACCAGCTCGGCGAGCTGCTGCGGGAATTCGTCCGCGCCCTCGGCGAGCCGGTCCGTGCGGCGCAGCGCGGCCGCCGTCGCCCCGTCCGTGCCGGGGGCGCGCCCGAGGCCCAGGTCCACGCGGCCGGGCGCGAGCGCCTCCAGCGTGCCGAACTGCTCGGCTATCACCAGCGGCGCGTGGTTGGGCAGCATCACGCCGCCGGAGCCGAGGCGGATGCGGTCGGTGTGAGCGGCGAGGTGGGCGAGGAGGACGGCCGGAGAGGAGCTGGCGATGCCGGGCATCGAGTGGTGCTCGGCGACCCAGAAGCGGTGGTAGCCGCGGCGCTCGGCCAGGCGGGCGAGCTCGACGGTGGTGGCGAGGGCCTGCCCGGCGGTGCGGCCCGCGCCGACGGTCGCCAGGTCCAGTACGGACAGGGGTACGGGGGCGCTGCCCAGGGCCTGCCCCCGGATGAAGTCGTCCTGCGCGTCGGGCACGGTGGTCCGCCTTCCTCTTCCTGGTCGGTCTGATCTAGTCGGTCTGATCTGTCTGATCTGTTCGTGATCAGGTGCTGATCGGTTCCTGATCTCTTCCGGTTCCCGCTCCGCTGCAGCCGGAGACCCTCTCCGGTTATTCCCGGCTCCCCGGCCCGGCTCCGGCCCGGCCCCGGCCGCGAGCGGGGGGCGGCCCCCGCCTTGCCGTCCGCCCGGCCGTCATGGCAACGGCATATGCCGTACTGCCAACACCCTCTTCCTGCCATGCGTTTCGCGGTTATCGTGGTCGGCGGGAGACTCGCCGGAAGCCCGTAGGGGGAGCCCGTGGCGCTCAAGCCCGACCCGACCGCGCCGTTCCATTCGGTCCAGTACGCCCTGCGGGTGCTGGAGGCCGTCGCCCGGTATTCCGGCGGGGTCACCGAGGCGCAGATCGCCCGCGAGACCGGCCTGCCCGCCTCGCACCTCGCGCGCCTGCTGCCGATGCTGCACCGCGAGGAGTACGTCCAGCGGACCGGCGACGGCGGCTACGTCACGGGCGACGCCCTGGCCCTGCTCGGCTCCGGCGGCGACCGCAGCGCCGCCCTGCGCCACAAGCTCCAGCAGTCGCTGTCCGAGCTGCGCGACTCGCTGGGCGCCGCCGTCTACCTCAGCCGCTACATCGACGGCGAGGTCCGGATCACCCAGTACGCGGACGCCCCGCACATGCCCCGGGTCAACGAGTGGGTCGACTTCCGCTCCGCCGCCCACGCCAGCGCGATCGGCAAGTGCCTCCTCACCCAGCTCGACCACGACGACCGCCGCGACCACCTCTCGCGCCACCGGGCCGCCCGGCTCACCTCGCGGACGATCACCAGCGAGAAGGTGCTGCTCAACGCGCTCGACCGGCAGCCCGCGAGCGTGCCCGTGCTGGATCTGCAGGAGTACGCCCTGGGCACGGTCTGCGCCGCCGTCCCGGTCACCGCGGGGAGCTCGGTGGGCTGCGTCGCCCTCTCCCTGCCCCTGACCCACGCGCACCGGCTGCGGCAGGCCGCCGAGTCGCTGAACCGGCGGGCCGCCCCGCTGATGCTGTCGATGGCCCTCTAGGGGGTCCGGGCGGGGGCCATGCGGCCCCTGGGGCGGGGGTGGTCGGGAGCACCCCTCCGGACCAGGTATATTTATCTCTGTCAGCAGGCGCCGCTAGCTCAGTTGGTTAGAGCAGCTGACTCTTAATCAGCGGGTCCGGGGTTCGAGTCCCTGGCGGCGCACGCGAGTCTCAAGGCTCCTCACCATCGGTGAGGAGCCTTGAGTCATTTTCCGGTCAATGGCATGACTCATCACAGCAGGTCGCACCACTTTGCCCGGTAAACACCTTGTTTCACCCTTGCGATCATGACCCGGCGTCCGAGATCCTGAACGGACAGCGATGACCCAACGTCAATGAGTGACCATTGAGTTGAGTTGGGTGGCGCCGGGGGGGCCGGTGCTCTTGGGGTCCGTGCGGCCGTGGGGGGCCGGATGAGACCCGCGATCTGACACACGCAGTCAGCATGCGTGCGGGGGGAAATGACAGATGACGTCCACTCCTGCCGACGCCCGGCGGCAGATCCACGACCAGACGGCGGCGGCCGGGCCGCGCACGTCCGTCCGCCAGGGAACGATCCCGCAGCAACCAGGGCGTAACGGACCGACGCCACCGCCCTCGCGCCCACCGAGAGCCCGGCCCCGGTTCGACTACGAGCACTACAGCCGCCTGGCCGGCCCGCTCACCCAGCCCGACCCCGACCGCCCGTACCGCGTGCGCTACCGCAGCCTCCTGGCCGAGGAGACGCACCGCGTCCTGGGCGCGGCCCTCCTCGGCGCCGCTCCCGTCGTCTCGATCGCCCTGCTGATCTGGCTGATGCAGCCCGCCCACTGGACGCAGCGCGACAACGCCACCCCGCTGATGCGGGTGCTGGACGCGGTGATGCTGGTGTCGATCGGCCTCATCGAGCTCTTCCGCACGATGAACGTCACCTCGAACGCCCACGCCACCCTCGTCGCGCGCGATCCCGTCCCGGTGGTGCCCGAGACCGGCACCAAGGTCGCCTTCCTCACCTCCTTCGTGCCCGGCAAAGAACCGCTGGAGATGGTCACGCGCACGCTGGAGGCGGCGGTCCGGCTCCGCCACCGCGGCCCGCTCGACGTCTGGCTGCTCGACGAGGGCGACGACCCCGCCGTCAAGGCCGTCTGCCGGCGGCTGGGCGTGCGCCACTTCTCCCGCAAGGGCGTCGAGAAGTGGAATCGCCCGAAGGGCCCTTTCCGCGCCAAGACCAAGCACGGGAACTACAACTCCTGGCTCGACGCCCACGGCGACGCGTACGACTTCTTCGCCTCGGTCGACACCGACCACGTCCCGCTGCCCAACTTCCTGGAACGCATGCTCGGGTACTTCCGCGACCCCGATATCGCGTTTGTCGTTGGTCCTCAGGTCTACGGGAACTACGATGCGGCCGTGACCAAGGCCGCAGAAAGCCAGCAGTTCCTTTTCCACGCCCTGATCCAACGCGCCGGAAACCGCTACGGCGCCCCCATGTTCGTCGGCACCAACAATGCCGTCCGCATCAGTGCGCTGAAGGGAATCGGCGGCCTCTACGACTCCATCACGGAGGACATGGCCACCGGCTTCGAACTGCACCGCCACCGCAATCCGGCGACCGGCCGGAAGTGGCGCTCGGTCTACACCCCGGACGTTCTCGCGGTCGGCGAGGGCCCCAATGCCTGGACGGACTTCTTCACCCAGCAGCTGCGCTGGTCCCGGGGCACCTACGAGACCATCCTCAAGCAGTACTGGAAAGGGCCCTGGTCGCTCTCCCCGGGGAAATTCCTCAATTACAGCCTGCTGGTCATCTATTATCCGATGACCGCACTCAACTGGATGCTCGGCGCGCTCAGCTGCGCCCTCTTCCTCGGGCTCGGCGCCTCCGGAATCCAGATCAATTCCGAGGTCTGGATGATGCTCTACAGCGATGCCGCCGCGCTGCAGATCGGGCTCTACATCTGGAACCGCCGGCACAATGTCTCGCCGCATGAGCCCGAGGGCTCGGGCGGGCTGGCCGGCATGGTGATGTCCGCGCTCTCCGCCCCGGTCTACGCCCGCTCGCTGATGGATGCCGTGCTGCGCCGCAAGAGCCGTTTCGTGGTCACTCCCAAGGGAGATTCCGCCAGCCCCGACACCCTCTTCGGGACCTTCCGCATCCACCTGTTCTTCCTGGCGGTCTTCGGCGGCTCGCTGGTGGCCTCCTTCCTCCTCGGCCACACGCACGTCGCGATGCGCACGTGGGCGACGCTCGCCCTCGCGATCACCGTCGCCCCGATCGCCGCGTGGTGGTGGACGACGCGGCGCGCCAAGCGAGCCGTGGAGGCCGCCCGATGAACCCCCGGCGCCTCCTCATCAGCCGCCGCACCCGCCGCTTCGCGGTGGGATCGGCGGTGGTGCTCGCCCTGGCGGGCATGAACGGGCCGGCCATCTGGGGCTACGCCTCCCACCAGTACTACGACTACAAGATCAACCAGCCGGAGTACAAGAAGCGGAACGGCCACTGGACGGTGGTCGACGTCCCCGAGCGGTACCGGATCAATACGATCCACGCGGCCCTGCTGCACACGGGGAAGGTGCTCCTCGTCGCCGGCTCCGGCAACAACGCCCGTAATTTCCGGGCGAAGTCCTTCCGCACGGTCCTGTGGGATCCGGTGGAGAACTCCTTCAAGGACATCCCCACCCCGAAGGACCTCTTCTGCTCCGGCCACACCCAACTGCCCGACGGCCGCCTCCTGGTGGCCGGCGGCACGCAGCGGTACGAGAAGCTGGAGGGCGACGTCACCAAGGCCGGCGGCCTCATGGTGGTCCACAACGAGGACCCCGACAAACCCATGACGCTGCCCGCGGGCACCCGCTTCACCGGCCGCAAGAACGGCAAGACCTTCGAGTCGAAGGACGCCGTCCTCGTCCCCCGCGCCAAGAAGGAGCAGAACAAGGAGACCCGTAAGGTCACCGTCACGGTCTCCACCGCCCGCGTCTACGTGGAGGCGCTGCACAAGGGCCACGAATTCGAGACCGGCCTCACCGACAACTACCGGGTCGAGGGCCTCTCCGGCAAGGACGCCCAGAACATCTACGGCATCGCCAACAAACTCTCCTTCGACAAGAAGGATTTCCAGGGCATCAAGGACTCCTTCGAGTTCGACCCGGTCGCCGAGCGCTATGTGACCGTCGACCCGATGAACGAGGCCCGCTGGTATCCGACCCTGACCACCCTGCAGGACGGCAGGGTCCTGTCGGTCTCCGGCCTCGACGAGATCGGCCAGGTCGTCCCGGGGAAGAACGAGATCTACGACCCGAAGACCAAGAAGTGGTCCTACCTGCCCCAGGAGCGCTTCTTCCCGACCTATCCCGCCCTCTTCCTCACCGACAAGGGCCGGATCTTCTACACCGGCTCCAACGCGGGCTACGGCCCGGCGGACAAGGGCCGCGTGCCCGGCCTGTGGGACCTCACGAGCAACGAGTTCACCGAAGTGCCCGGCATGAGCGACCCGGACGTCCTGGAGACCTCGATGTCCGTCCTGCTGCCCCCCGCCCAGGACCAGCGGTACATGGTCCTCGGCGGCGGCGGGGTCGGCGAGGACAAGAAGTCCACCGCCAGGACCCGCCTGGTGGACCTGCACGACGACCGGCCGCGCTTCCGGGACGGCCCCGACCTCTACGCCAAGGCCCGCTATCCCAGCAGCGTCATCCTCCCGGACGACACGGTGCTCACCACCAACGGCTCCGGCGACTACCGCGGCCGCAGCGACTCCAACGTCCTCAAGGCCGAGATCTACGACCCCGCGGAGAACAGCCTGCGCCCCGTCGCCGATCCGCTGGTCGGCCGCAACTACCACTCCGGGGCGCTGCTGCTGCCCGACGGCCGCGTGATGACCTTCGGCTCCGACTCGCTCTTCGGCGACAAGGCCAACACCAAGCCGGGCGTCTTCCAGCAGCAGATCGACCTCTACACCCCGCCGTACCTCTACCAGAAGGGTCGGCCGGAGCTGAAGGACACCGCTCCGCGGACGGTCGCGCTGGGCGGCTCTGCCACGTACGGGACGGAACGCCCGGAGGACATCGCCAAGGTGCGCCTCATCAGACCGGGCTCGTTCACGCACGTGACGAACGTGGAACAGCGCTCTGTCGCCCTGGAGTTCAAACGGTCGGCGGACGGGATCACGGTCACCCTGCCGAAGGACCCGTCGCTGGTCCCCCCGGGGTGGTACATGCTCCATGCCGTCGACACGCGGGGCGTGCCCTCACCGGCGGTGTGGGTGAAGGTGCCCCTGGCGACGAAGGACTGACGGAGGATTGACGACGGATCAGCGCCTGCCGGTGGCGCCGCGCGCCCGGGCCCCGTGGTCAGTGCGTCAGTGCGCGTTGCGCGCGAGGTCCAGGGCGTAGGTCTCCCACCACTTGCCTGCGCCCGGGCCGCCCTTGCACGTGCCGTCGGACTCGCCCGGGCGCTTCACCCACAGATACGCATCGACCTTGGAGTCGCCGGTGCGGGTGGTGGGCGGGGTGCCGAGGGCGCGGCCGCGGGGGTTGCACCAGGCCTTCTCGTGGTCGGGGGCATTCAGCGGGCCGTTGCCGTTGCGGCTGGTGTCGATGACGAAGTGCTTGCCGCCCAGCAGGCCGGACAGCCGGTGTCCGTAGTCCTTGTTGGCCTTGGTGGTCTGGAAGTTGGAGACGTTCAGCGCGAAGCCGTCGGCCTGGTCGATGCCGGCCCGGCGCAGCGGGTCCGCCATGCGGTCGGGCGGGTTGACCCAGCTGGGGTTGCCCGCGTCGATGTAGACCTTGGTGTGCGGGAGGGCCTTCAGGCGGCCCACGGCCTCCTTCAGGAGCGCGAACCGCTCCTCGTGGTACTGGTGGGGCGTGCAGCCGTCCGAGACGTGGGGCACGGCGTCGGGCTCCAGGATGACCGTCGCGCCGCGGTTGCCGATGCCGCGGACGGCGCCGTCCAGCCAGCCCCGGTAGGCGTTTCCGTCGGAGGCGCCGCCCTGCGAATACTGGCCGCAGTCGCGGTGCGGGATGTTGTAGAGCACGAGGAGGGCGATGCGGTCGGCCCTGGCGGCGGCCTCGGTGAAGCCCCGGGTCTGCCCCTCGGGGTCGTCGGGGCCGATCCATTCGGCGACGGGCTGTGCCGCGATCTTGCTGAGGAGCTGGGCCTGGCCGCTGCGGCCGCCCCGGCGGAGCTCGGAGGCCCGCTTGGCCGCGGTGGACTCGGGGTTGACCCAGAAGGGCACGCGCGCCTTGGGCTGCTGGGCGGGGGCCTGCGGCGGCGGGGCTTCCTTGGGGGAGGTCGCGGAGGAGGAGGGGGAGGAACAGCCGGCGAGCAGCATCAGCGCTCCGACGGCGGCCCCGGCGGAGCTCAGAGCCGCGCGCGCCCTGCGGGCACGGCCGGTGTGACTGCCGTACATCCATTCCCCCTCGGGTGCATTCCTGTAGGGGTGTCCCCACGCCCCCACGGGACATGACCGGTCCCTGCAATGCTGGCACACCCGGGAGCCCGACCGTGTGTGATCTGTGGATGACAGGGAGTTGATTCGCTCGGTCGGAGCACCCATGCGGTCATCTCCGTGCGGTTCCGGCCGGGCCGTCCGGCCCGGTCAGGTAGGCGGACACGACGACGTTCGCGCTGTAGGCGCGCCGGGTGCGGTCGAAGTCGCCGGCGCAGGTGATCAGGCGCAGTTCGGCGCGCTTGACGTCGCGCGGCCCGTAGGCCCGGGCGGCGTCGAAGCGTTCCCTGGTGAAGACGGAGACGTCTTCGACGGTGAACTCGGCGGTGGTGCCGTCCGCGCGGCCGACGGCGACGGTGTCGCCGGGTTTGAGGCTGCCGAGGTCGTAGAAGACGGCGGGCGCGTCGTCGGTGTCGACGTGGCCGACGAGGACGGCGGCGCCGGGCGCGCCGGGCCGGGGCCCGCGGTGGTACCAGCCGACGGCGCCGGCCCGGGCGTACGGGGGCGGGTCGACGGCGCCCGCCGGGTTCAGGCCCCTGGCCTCGACGGGGGCGTTCACGCCGAGGGACTTGATGGTGAGGGTGCGGGGCTCGGCCGGGGGGCTGTCT
>NZ_JBPQTW010000214.1:0-11591 GCF_051386535.1 Streptomyces sp. URMC 127 | reverse complement strand
AAGAGACAGCCTCCGCCGTCCTGAGCGTGCCCGCCGCCCGCCCGGACGAGGCCGCCGCCCACTTCGCCGCGCGCCTGTCCTTCGAGGCGGACGTCTCCGACGTGCACGCCGATCTGGCCTCCGGCGCGCCCGGCGTGGTCGTGGTCGACTCCCGCAGCGACGCCGCCTGGGCGCAGGGGCACATCCCCGGTGCCCTCCACATCCCCACGGCGAAGATCGCCGAGCTGGCACCCGTCCTGATCGACCCGTCCATGACGGTGGTCACCTACTGCTGGGGCCCCGGGTGCAACGGCGCCACCCGCGCCGCGCTCGCGTTCGCCCGCCTGGGGTACCACGTCAAGGAGATGATCGGCGGTTTCGAGTACTGGGTGCGCGAAGGCTTCGCCTTCGACTCCGCCCGCGGCAGCGAGCGGCGGCCCGTCGACGACCTGACCGCCCCGCGCTCGGGCATCGCCTGCGCCTGCTGAGACCGCGGAGACGGACGCGGGCCGGCCGGGCCGGCGGCACGGCGGCCGGCCCGGCCGGTCGCCGCGGACCGTCAGCGAAACATCAGCGGAACGTCAGCCGAAACAGCCGGGGGTCTGGTTGAACCCGGCGCAGCGCCACTTCCCCCACCAGTAGCAGCCTTCGCCACTGACGGTCAGGCACTTGTTGTCGCCGTAGATGCCCACGGTGAGCTTGCCCCAGACCACTCCGAGGCTCTTCTCCCAGCTGATGCTGTTCATCTTGGGGTTGAGGTTGAAGCCCTCGGACCAGATCACCTTGCCGGAGAGCTTGATGCCCGCCTCCGCGCGCGCGACCCAGTTCTCGCCGCCGGAGAACTCGATGCCCCCGTAGACGCTGACGGGGCCGATGACCCTGATCTCCCAGGGGTCCCACTTGTCCGCCTCGCCGGATAGGCTCCGCATGACCTCGGGAGGCGTCACTCCTTGGTCCTCGAAGCGCTGCGCCTCGGCGATGTAGTGCTGCTTCAGCCCCTCGGCCGTCGTCGTGCCGGACTCGCCGTCCTGCTTGTGCTCGTTGACGGCCTTGGCCAGCTGCTCCCAGACGCCGGGATCGATGCCTTGCAGCCCTGCTGCGGGATCCGTCGCCATGTCCCTTCATCCCCTTCCGACGGGCACCTGCCATGTCGTGGCGGCCGCGAACCTGAGCGGCGGACGGCCTCACCACGCGTCTGCCCGTGGGGCATGCACCGACCCTCATGGCCTACCGATTCACAAGAAAGTGTGGAGATTCGCTTTTCCGTCCGGAGCGCGCGCTTCCGTCCCTGCCCCCGCAGGACGCGCGGGGCGCGGCCGTGCGGCTACGGGTGGTAGAGGGCGCGGGCGCGCGCCAGGTCGACGGACCCGTCCTCCGGGAGGGGGAGGAAGTAGTTCACCTGCCACGCCTGCGTGCTGTTCGCCTGGCGATTGGGCGCGGTCACCCACGGCGGGTAGACGCGAAAGCCCCTCTTCCCGCCCTTGCCGTTCCGGGACACGATGCCGCGGTCACACAGCACCTCCCGGGGGAAGACGAACTGTCCGAAGTGACCGCTGTCGCGGCTGCTGATCACGAAGAGGTCGATCCCGTCCTCCGCGTCGAAGGGCCGGATCGGGCCTTCCGCCGATCGTTGCCACACGGTCACGAACTGACCCGCTTTGGTCGGGGTCGTCTTGGCCACGCGGAACACGACCGGCTGCCCGTCGAGCGCGAACCGATGGGCCGCGTACTCGGCACTCTCCGGTTCGGCCACCGGCCGGGAGCACACGAAGCCGCTCGGGTCGTACACCGCAGTCTTCGCGGCCAGCAGGTCAGTGTGGAGCCCTGACCAGGGCTGATACGTCGTCATCCGCACATCCTGTCATCCGGTGCCGGGCCGGATGAAGGCCGGATGAAAGCCGTACGGAGGCTGGACGGAGGCCGGATGGAGGCAGTGCGAACTCAGCTGGGAAGCGAGGTCCGGCCGAAGAGCCGGCCGGCCAGGTCGACGCCCGTCACGGCCCCGTTCGCGTCGCGGCTGAAGAAACCGCGCTGCCCCTTCAGGCCGCCCTCGGTGATGATGTACTCGTCGCCGTCGCCGGGCAGGAAGCCCATGGCGGCGGCCGCGTAGTCCGGGGGCATCTCGGTGTCGGAGGCGGCGCGGATCTCCGGCTTGATCCCGACCGCGAGGGTGAGCCGGTCGCCGTCGGTGGCGATGTCCAGGTTCATCGCGTCGATCTCGTAGCGGCCGGCGACCTCGCGGGCGCGCGCCTCGTCGTACGGGAGCGGCTCGGGGTCCCGCTCGGCCACGCCCAGGTAGTGCTCAAGGGCCCAGCGGAGCACGGACTGGTTGCAGGGGTAGCCCTCGGGACCGGCGTTGGAGAGTGCGACGACGGCGAAGTTCCGCTCGGGCACGATGAGCAGTTCGGCGAACTGGCCGTTGCCGGAGCCGCCGTGGCCGATCGTCCGGACGCCGTCCACCTCCCGCAGGAACCAGCAGATCCCGAAGCCGTCGCCGAGCGTGCTGGAGCGCAGCTCGACGGTCTGCTCCCGCATCCGGTGCAGCGCCTCGGCGGGCAGCACTCCACCGCCGTCGCCGAGCTGGAACCGTGCCCAGCGCAGCAGGTCGGCGACCGAGGAGACGGCGCCGCCACCGGGGTTGTTGCCGCGGGTGCCGGGCCGGAAGCCCTTCCAGGGCCGGGCGGCCTTGAGCGCCCCGTTCTCGTCGCGGTTGTGCCCGGTGGCGAACCGGCGGAGGACCACGTCGTCCAGGTCGAAGACGGTGTCCGGCAGCCCGGCCGGCTCCAGGACCAGCTCGGTCACGGCGTTCTCGAAGCTCAGCCCGGTCACCTTCTCGATGACCCGTCCGAGCAGGTTGTAGCCGGCCTGGCTGTACGAGGCGCGGGCGCCGGGCTCGGCGATGACCGGCAGGTCCGCCATCCGGGCGACGAACGCCGCGAGCGAGCCGTCGCCCTGGCCGTCCTCGATCAGGTTCCAGTCCAGTCCGGCGGTGTGGTTGAGCAGGTTCAGCACGGTGATCCGCTCCGCCGCCGCCTCGTCGGCGAGCTTCAGCTCGGGCACGTAGCGGCGCACCGGTGCGTCCAGCTCGACCCGGCCCTCGGCGGCCAGCCGCATCAGCGCGGTCGCGGTGAAGGTCTTGGTCACCGAGGCCAGATGGAAGAGCGTGTGCTCGTCCACCGGGAGCGGGTGGGCCAGGCTGGTGACGCCGTGGGAGGCGTAGACCTCCTGGCCGTCCATCAGGATGCCGACGGCGAGGCCGGGGACGTCGAACTCCTTGGCCGTTCCGGCGACGAACGCGGACAGCTGTTCCTGCGGCATGAGCTTCCCTCTCACGAGTTGAACTAAGTACAAGTAGAACCGTAGGGCGCTCTTGAACAATGTGCAAGTGCAGTCATGAACTAAGTTCAACTAGGCTGTCGGCATGCCCAGGAACACCCTCACCCCCGACCAGATCATTCGCGCGGCCACCGACCTCCTGGACGAGGAGGGGCTGGACGGCCTCAACATGCGCAGCCTCGGCAACCGGCTCGGCTCGGCCGCCACCGCGATCTACTGGCACATCAAGACCAAGGACGAACTGGTCCGGCTCGCCGGCGACGCGATCTGGGACGAGGTCACGCTGCCCGACCTGTCCGCGACCGGCTGGCGGACGGCCGCCGCGGACATGGCCACCGGCATGCACGCCATGCTCACCCGGCACCCCTGGTACGGCCAGGCCGCCGGCAGCTACCTGCTCTACGGTGCGGGCAAGTCCCGCTTCGACGACCACAGCCTCGCCCTGTACGAGCAGGCGGGCTTCACCGGTGCGGAGGCGGACCAGGCCGCCGCCACGGTCTTCGTCTTCGTGCTCGGCAGCGCCCTCGGGCCGGCGTCCGAGGTCTCGCTCACCCGGCGGCTCAACCGCAGCGGTGCGGACGCCCGGCAAGTGCTGGCCGACACCATGGAGCGGGCCGCCGAGGCCGCCGCCCCCTTCCCCCACCTGCGCAAGCGTTTGGGCACCACGGGGTACGGCGACGCCCCCGGCGGCAGCTTCGCCTTCGGGCTGCAGTCCATCCTGGACGGCTTCGAGGCCCGGCTCGCCGGACGCTGACGGAATCCGCCTGCCGCCTGGGCCGTGGAGCCCGCGGCGTCAGCCCACGCCCAGTGGGCGGAACTGGACGCTGATCCGGGGGCCGACCGGTTTCCTCGTCTTGGGTATGGCGTGGTCCCACGTGCGCTGGCAGGTGCCTCCCATGACGAGCAGATCACCGTGGCCCAGGGGCTGCCGGATACGGGCCGCGCCGCCGCCGCGCGGGCGGAGCACGAGGGGGCGGGGCTCGCCGAGGGCGAGGATCGCCACCATGGTCCGCTCGGTGGCGCCGCGCCCGAGGCGGTCGCCGTGCCAGGCCACGCTGTCGCGGCCGCCGCGGTACAGACACAGCCCCGCCGTCCGGAAGGGCTCTCCCAGCTCCTCGGCATAGTGCGCGCTCAGCGCCTCGCGCGCGGTGGTGAGCACGGGATGCGGCAGCGCGTCCGCCGCGCCGTAGAAGGCGAGCAGCCGGGGAACGGCCACCTCGTTGTCGTACATGTGCCGGCGTTCGGCGCGCCAGGGCACCGCCCCCAGCAGCGCCTCGAAGAGCAGGTCCGAGCCGCCGAGCCAGCCCGGCAGGACGTCGATCCAGGCTCCTTCGGTCAGCTCGGTGCGGCGCGCCTCGGCCAGGGGGCGCCGCAGCGCGATCTCGTCCGCCAGGTCGAACAGCGACCCCTGCAGATGTACGGACATATCTGCATTTTAATGCGCAGCGCAGAGGTGCACGGTCGCCCTACGTAGCGGCCCGAGTGCACCAGCGGTCACTCACACGCCCCGCTGGTGCAGGGAGTCGAGAACGGCGAGGTCGTCCTCGGAGAGGCGCAGCTCGCCGGCGGCCACGTTGGACGCGAGGTGGTCCGGGTCGCCGGTGCCGGGAATGGCGAGCACGTGCGAGCCGCGGTGAAGCGTCCACGCGATCCGTACCTGGGCCGGGCTCGCTCCGTGCGCCCCGGCGACGGCCAGGACCTCCGGGTGTTCGGTGCCGCTCGCCCCGGTCTCCCGGCCGGAGGCGGCGACGGCGTAGAACGGCACGAAGGCGATGCCCTGCTCGCCGCAGCTCCGGACGAAGGCGTCCTGGTCCGGGCGGACGCCTACGCCGTACATGTTCTGCACGCACACCACCGGCGCGATGGCGCGGGCCTCGGTGAGGTGGTCAGGGGTGACGTTGGAGATGCCCAGGTGGCGGATGAGCCCGGCGTCGCGGAGTTCGGCCAGCGCGCCGAACCGCTCGGCTATCGAACCGGTGCCGAGGACGCGCAGGTTCACCACGTCCAGGTGGTCGCGGCCGAGCTGGCGCAGGTTCTCCTCGACCTGGCCGCGCAGTTGTTGCGATGTCGCATGGGGCAGCCACTCCCCCGAGGGGTTGCGCCGCGGGCCCACCTTGGTGGTGATGACCAGGTCCTCCGGATAGGGAGCCAGGGCCCGGTTGATCAACTCGTTGGCCGAGCGCAGGGGCGAGAAGTAGAAGGCGGCGGTGTCGATGTGGTTCACGCCGAGCTCGACCGCGCGGCGCAGCACGCGGATCGCGGTGTCGCGGTCGCGCGGGACGGCGTCGGCGATGAGGGCCTCGCCGGTCTGCGGCAGGCGCATGGCGCCGAAACCGATCCGGTTGACCGTCAGGTCTCCGAGCTGCCAGGTTCCCGCCGCGGGCGCGGCCGTTGTGGTGGTCGTTGGTGCGGTGCTCGTTGCTGCGGTGGTCGTTGCTGCGGTGGTCGTGGTGGTCTCCGCCGCCCGCTCGGCGGTGATCTTCTGTGCTGTCATGCCGGGAATGATCAGCCCGGCGTAGGGTGGCCGCCAATTGTTTCAGGCATGGGTGAATCCGTGGGGGGCGCTGTGGCGGAGCTGGTGTTCTCGGCGAGGGATCTGGCGCAGATGCGGTTCGCCGTTTCCCCCATGTGGGAGGCCGGTACGAGCTTCAAGCTGCTGGCCTCGGGGGCCGCCCATCCCGTGCACCGTCCCTGGGTGGAACAGGTGCGGCCACGGGTGGTGGCCGCCGGGCTGGACCGGGGCTGGCTCGCCGGGCTCGTTCCGCTGTCGGGCTACGTCCCCGACTTCCTCAATCCGGCGCCCCGCGGGCCGGCCCCCGCACTGGAGGCGGAGCTGGAGGACATCAGGGCGGCGGACCCCGGCCGGGTGCGCCGCGACCTCGACCGGCTCGGTCGGGAGCAGGGCGGGCTCGGCGCCCGCGCACGGGCCCTGTACGCCCGGCCGCGGGACCGCCTGGCCCAGGTCGCGGAAGAGATCGAGCACTACTGGGAACTGGCGCTCGCCCCCTACTGGGCGCGGATCCGGACGGTGCTCGACGCCGACGTCTCCCACCGGGCCCGGCAGGCCGCGGAGCGGGGCGCGGCCCATGCCCTCAACGACCTGCACGTGTCGGTGCGCTGGGATGACGACAGGTTGCGGTTGCTCCGCCGGCGTCCGGCCCTCTCCCGGGACACCTCGGGCGGTGGCCTGCTGCTGATTCCCTCGGTCTTCACCGGGCCGGGCCCGCTCACCCGGCTGGCGCCGCCGGACCCGCCGCAGCTGGCCTATCCCGCGCGCGGCTCCGGTTCCCTGTGGGAGTCGCGTCCCGCTGCCGGGACCGGGGCGCTCGCGGCCGTCCTCGGCCGGTCGCGGACCGTGCTGCTGGCCGAGCTGGACGCCCCGGCCTCCACCACCGACCTGTCGCGGCGCACAGGGCTCTCCCCGGCCGGGGTCTCCCAGAACCTCACCGCCCTGCGCAACGCGGGCCTGGTGAGCGCCCACCGGGCCGGCCGCTCGGTGCTGTACGCCCGTACCTCCGTGGCCGAATCCCTCCTGGCCGCCGCCCGGCCGTAGGGGCGGCGGTCCGGACGGCCTCCCGCCGCTCACGCCTTCGAGGGGAGGCCCGCGCGCCTGACCGAATTGCGGGGTCGTACGTGCCACGATCCTCGACGTGCTCGACCACTGACCCGGCACCGATGCCGATCCGGCACGGAAGGAGGACCCGGACATGGGGCACGGAGGGAACGTCATCAATGAACTGAGCGCGGACCACCGCGAGGTGGAAGAGCTCTTCGCGCAGATCGCCGCCCGCCCTGCGGAGGATGCCGAACGGCGGACGCTCGCCGACCGGCTGACCATGGAGCTGGTCCGGCACGCGGTGGCCGAGGAGGAGTACCTGTACCCGGCGGTCCGCCGGTACGTCGACGACGGCGACGACATCGCCGACAAGGAGCTCACGGATCACGGCGAGATCGAGCGGCTGCTGAAGGACCTGGAAGGCCGCGGGCCCGGCGAGCCGCAGTTCGACACGCTCGTCACCCGGCTGAGGTCGGTGGTCACCGAACACGTACGGGACGAGGAGGAGCGCCTCTTCCGGCTCCTGGCCGACTCCTGTCCGGCCGAGTTGCTCGACACCCTGGGCGAGAAGGTGCGCAAGGCCAAGAAGACGGCCCCCACGCGGCCGCATCCCGCCGCCCCGGACACTCCGGGCCTCCTCAAGCTCCTCGCACCCGGCGCCGGCATGGTCGACCGGGTTCGTGACAAGCTCACGGGCCGCGGCAAGCAGCCCTGACCCGGCCGCGCGGCACCGCGCGGCGGCGCGGTCCGGGGGCGCCCGCTCGCCGGCTCAGGCGGCCGGGGCGTGGCCCGGCCGGAGCCGATCGGCCAGCTCGGACGCGTGGAGGCCGGATATCGGAGCAAGCAGGTCCGGGTGACGCAGCAAGGCCGCGGCGCCGCGGTCGAGCTCGTCGGGGCCGGTGATCCGCCGGAAGTCGACGGTCAGCCCATCCGCGTGCTCGCTGCCGGACACTGCCGCCACCGCCGCGCCGGCCAGCGACGGATCGGTCAGCAGACAGGCTGCCCAGCTCGCCACGACCTCGTCCACCCACGTCCGCCAGGCGTCCTCCGGCTCGTCGCCGGCAGGCCGGCCGGCGGAGCAGTCGGCGCCGACTTGCCAGTCGAGCCGGGCAGCACCGCCCGGACCGCTCATCATCACCAGCGCCGCGTCCAGGCTCGTCGGGTAACGCAGCCATGCGGCCACGGTGACGGCCTGGCGGGCCTGCGCCTGGGCGAGGGCGGCACTGACGGCGCCGCCCGGCGAGGGGTAGGCACGCGTCAGCCACTGTGTCGTGGCGGCGATCAGGGGGGTGAGGTCTGCAGACACCGGAGGAACCGTCCGAATACGTAGCAGGTAAGCCGAAAGGCTACCGAGCCGCGGCGTTGCCGCCTATGGCCTGCGTCACGGCGGACGGGCGGCGCGTTCCGCCGCCGCGGCATGGTCATCCGCCACCGCGGGACGGCCCTTACCGGCCAATGCCGCAGCTCGATGTGGCTTCCGCGCACCGCCGGGCACACGTGGTGTCCGGGGCTCAAGGACCCGAAGGGCATCCGGAGGACCCCGTAAGGACCTGTAAGGACCCGTTAAGGACCCGAAGCTCGCAGCGGACGGAGGCACACGATGACTCCCACCGGCGACGACGAAGCCCGGGCGGGCAGGGCGCCGAAGAGCGCACGCAACAGCATCCGGCTGCCGGGAATCGTGCTGGGCGTGGGCCTCGGCGGGTTCGCCGACGGCATCCTGCTGCACCAGCTGCTGCAGTGGCACCACATGCTCACCAGCACCGACGACGACCGGATCGGGCTGAAGTACTACGACCCGCATACGGTCTCCGGCCTGGAGATGAACACCGTGTGGGACGGGGTCTTCCACACCGTCTGCTGGACGGCGGTGCTGCTCGGCCTGGGCATCCTCTACGCCCGTGTCACCCACCACCGGCGCCGGGTGTGGGCCTCGCGGGTCCTGTGGGGCTGGATCCTGGCCGGCTGGGGCTTGTTCAACCTCGTCGAAGGCGCCGTGGACCACCATCTCCTCGGCATCCACCACGTTCACGGCGGCCCCCACCGCACCTGGTGGGACGCGGGCTTCCTCCTCCTGGGTGCGCTCCTGCTCGCCGGCGGTTGGCTCCTCCAGCGCAGCGCCCGGCTCCCCGGCCCCATCGGCCCCCTCGACCCCGACGGCTCCGGCAGCGCCGGGGCCGCGGCCCGGCCCGGCCGGCGCGTCTGATGGGCAGCGCCGTGCACCCCGTCCATGACTCCGGGACGGGCGCTACGGGTCCTCTTCCCGGCTGGCTGCTCGCCGCCGCGGTGCCCGCCGTGCTCGCTCTCGCCTATCTGTGGCTCGTCGCGCGGTCACGGCGCGGTCCTGGCGGCCGGGGATGGAGCGGAGGGCGGGTGGCCGGTTTCCTGACCGGCTGTGTGCTGCTCGCGCTCGCCCTGGTCCCGCCCGTCGCCCCGCTCGCCCACGACGACTTCCGCGGACACATGCTCCAGCACATGCTCATCGGCATGTACGCGCCGCTCGGTCTCGTCCTCGGCGCACCGCTGACGCTCCTCCTGCGCGCTCTGCCCACCGGGCGCGCCCGACGGCTGACCCGTTTCCTGCACAGCCGTGGCCTGCGCCTGCTCGCCAACCCGGCCACCGCCCTGATGCTCAGCACCGGCACCCTCGCGGCCTTGTACTTCACCCCGCTCTACAACATGACCGCGGGCAACCCCGTCCTGCACTGGGCGGTGCACGCCCACTTCCTGCTCTCCGGCTGCCTGTTCGCCTACGTCATCGCCGGTCCCGACCCCGCCCCTGCCCGGCCCGGCGTGCCTGTGCGCCTGGCGGTGCTCGGCGTCGCGGTCGCCGCCCACGCCGCGGTGGCCCAGCTCATGTACGGCGGCTTCCTCATCGACGTGCACGCGCCCGTCCCCGAGGTGCGGGGAGCGGCGGAGATCATGTACTACGGCGGTGACGTCGCCGAACTCCTCCTGGCGGGAGCCCTGGTCGCCACCTGGCGGCCCGTCCGCCGGCACCGGCCCGGAACGTCCGGCGCACGGCGGGTGGCGCGGAGGGCCCCTGCGCGAACGGCAGTTGCGCCCGGTTCCCGCCCCTGACCGGGTACCGATGCGTTCACCGGCCTTCCCGGAGCGCGTACGCCCTGGCGAGGGCCGCCGCCGCGTTCGGCGGGGGCTTCCCGCCGCTTCCGGGACTTCGCCCGCCCGGGCGGCTAGCCTGGCGGACCATGAGCCCGCAGCCCATCCGCCCCGCCCCGAGCCGCTACACCGTCGCCCTCAAGCCCCGGGTCGCCGACGAGGAGAGCCACCCTGACCACGGCTCTCCCCTGCGGACCGCCACCGTCGAGGCCACGGGCGAGGTGGGGGTCTCGGGCTTCCCCCGCTACGAGGGCGAGGGCGTGCAGGCGGAGATCGACCCCGAGACGCAGGCCGTCGAGAAGGTGACGGTGGACGGGGACGCGCTGCCGTACGGCTGGATGGCCGAGGTCACGGGGCAGGGCCCCAGCGCCTGAGGCGGGCCGGCGGCCGGCCCCTCCCGTACGGCCCGTGCTACGCCGGGACCGCTCCGGCACGGTTCCCCGGGGCGCCGGGCGCCTTGCGGCGGGCCCCGTGCGCGAGCTGCTTGCGCGCGGCCGCGACCGCCGATCCGATGTCGCGCGTTCCGGTTGACACGCACATGGTGTAGGTGACGTCCTCCATGCGCCGGCGGACGTCTTCACTCCCCTCACCGGCATTGAGCGCCGTCAGCACCTCGTACTGCTCCAAGAGACCGCTCAGGACCAGGGGGTGAGCCATCAGCATCAGTGAACCTCCTCCGTACGGCAAGTAACTTCCGCAGCGTGGAGCGGATACCCCCCTCCTGGCACTCCATGCCGGGGCCCGCGCATCCGTGCGCTTGCGTATCTGCCGTACGTGCCGTACGTGCCGTACGGGCCCGGGAAGGGCGGGTGAGCGGCGGGGGTCACGGTGCGCAGGGCACGGGCGTGACGTTGCGGGAACGTGGGGGCCGGGTGACCCTGGGGTATCCGGCATTCACGCTGAGGACGCCGGACGAAGTCAGCCGGTGAGGCCGGCCGCCGGCAACGGCCGGCGAGGCAGGCCGGTGCGGGCCGGGCCGAGGGCACGCGCCGGGACCACCTGTTGCCCTTCCGGCAAGGTGAGGCAGAGGACCGCACCCAGCGGTCTCCCTGCGGCGAAGGAGGCAGTCGCGACCATGAACGCCCGAGCCGACCACCGCTACATCCTGCACACCGAGGCCCGGTCGGGGCGGATGCCCCAGGTCGGGCGGATCGTCACCGCCCACCTGCGCTACTGGCAACTGGAGCCGCTGATGCGACCGGTGCGGCTGGGCGTGGGGGAACTCCTGGCCAACGTCCACCGGCACGCGGGCCCCGACAAGAGATGCACCCTGGAACTGCACCGCTCGGGCCGGGAGCTGACGGTCTCCGTGACGGACCGGAACACCGACCTGGAAGCGTTGTTCGGCGTTCGCCCGGCCGGTGCCCCGGGGCGCGGTCTGGCCATGATCGCGGCGCTCAGCGACAGCTGGGGCGTACGGCCGCTGCCCGACGGCAAGACCGTCTGGTTCACCGTCCGCACCCAGTGCCCTCCGGGGCTGCTCCCCCGCCCCCTCGTGCCCCGCATCCGCGCGTCCGCACGAGCGGGGACGGAGGCCGCCCGGGAAGCGGCAGAGGCTCTCCCCGAGCCGCAGCCCCAGCCGCAGCCGCAGCCCCAGCCC